>JANWHL010000087.1 GCA_025450405.1 Ktedonobacterales bacterium | reverse complement strand
GCAAAGGAGGGAGCGGCGACATCGGCACCGGGCGCCACTCCGTCCCGAACCCGACCTTCCAGCCCGTGGAACCTGACCGCCAGCCTGACCGGGAGCGTCTCTTCGCGCATCACCGCTATCCGGACTACCATTGATGCCCGCGTTGGCGAGTCCCCAGCGGCGTCTGCTTCTTCCTCGCCCGACGCGTGCGTCCTCCTCATGTCGCGTCACTGGTCACTCGAGCCCACCGTGTTACATTTCCCTTCGCTCGCGCGTGTCAAACGTGGGGCGCCCACCCTCTATCGCCTGGCCCCCGGGACCACGACCTGGCGGTCGCTCGGCGTCGTACCGGCGGGCGGGATGGTGTATGTCCCCACGATCACCGGCGGCGTTTTGTGGGTGATCCAGGAGGGGCTCGTCGCCTTCACGGCCACCTACGCGTAGGCCACCCGTCATGCGCCAGCGTATGGATTGGTATGGCATACCATCCGGGACACCGCGCGGGGTACGCATCATGCGGCGCTGTACCTCAATACATGGGCGCAGGGGCCGGTTCCGCTTGTGCCGGCTGGCCCGCGTGGGCGGGAATAGGGGGAGACGATGAGCGATCATGACGAAGAGGCGTCCGCGGCGAACGCCAAGCACGCTCCGGAAGGCGACGGGCCTGCCCACCACCATACCAACCGGCTCGCCGACGAGACCAGTCCCTACCTCCTCCAGCACGCCCACAATCCCGTGGACTGGTACCCCTGGGGACAGGAGGCGTTCGAGCGCGCTCGCGCTGAGGATAAGCCAATCCTCCTGAGCGTCGGCTATTCCGCCTGCCATTGGTGTCACGTCATGGCGCACGAATGCTTCGAGAACGAAGAGACCGCTGGCCTGATGAACGCCCTCTTCGTGAACATCAAGGTGGACCGCGAAGAGCGCCCCGACGTGGACGCGCTCTACATGCAGGCGACGCAGGCTCTCACCGGTGGGGGCGGCTGGCCGATGACTGTCTTCCTCACGCCCGATGGCGCACCGTTCTTCGCCGGCACCTACTTCCCCCCGCGCGACCGCTACGGCATGCCCGGCTTCCCCACCGTCCTCCGCCACGTGTCGGAGGCATATCGCGACCGCCGCGAGGATGTGGAGCGGCAGGCGGAGGCATTTCGCGAGTTCTACCGCGAGCAGGGCGGCCTGCGCCTGCGGCCGTCGCCCGACCTCGACTTGCGCGCGCTCCGGCTGGATCCCGCGCCACTGGCCGACGCCGCGGATCGGCTGCTGGCGCAGATGGACGCGGTAAACGGCGGATTCGGCCGCGCGCCCAAATTCCCGCACCCCATGGGCCTGGACCTCCTGCTCCGCGTCGAGACCCGCCTGCGCGCGGGATCGCTCGTCGCGCCCGACCTGCGGGGCCGGCTGCTGCCGCTGGTGGAGCTGACCCTGGACCACATGGCCGCCGGCGGCATCTACGACCAGGTGGGCGGCGGCTTCCATCGCTACTCGGTAGACGCCCGCTGGCAGGTGCCGCACTTCGAGAAGATGCTCTACGACAATGCTCTGCTGGCCCGGACCTACCTCGCGGCTTTCCAGCTCACCGGCAGGCCGCGCTATCGCGGCGTGTGCATAGAAATCCTCGATTATGTGCTCCGCGAGATGACCGATCCGGCTGGCGGCTTCTACTCTACCCAGGACGCCGACAGCGAGGGCGTGGAGGGCAAGTTCTACCTCTGGGACCGCGACGACCTGCGGGCCACGCTGCCGGCCGCGGAGTGCGCGCTGGCCGAGCGGCTTTTTGGCGTGACGGCCGAGGGGAACTTCGAGGGTCACAACATCCTGCGTATCGTCGAGCCCTTGGAAGATGCGGCCGCCGCGCTCGGACTGACCGAGAGCCAGGCGCGCGGGATGGTGGGCTCCATCCGCTGCCAGCTCTATGGACGGCGCGCCGAGCGGGTGCCACCTGGCCGCGACGACAAAGTGATCGCCGGCTGGAACGGCCTGATGCTCCGCGCCATGGCTGAGGCCGCGCGCGCCCTGGGCCGCGATGACTATCGGACCGCCGCCGAGGCCAACGCGGCGTTCCTGCTGGAGTCGCTCACCACGGATGGCCATCTCCGCCGCACCTGGCGCGCCGGACGCGCAAAGGGCGAGGCCTATCTGGAGGACGAAGCCGCCGTCGCCGGCGGCCTGATCTCCACCTACGAGGGGACCGGCAACCCGCGCTGGCTCACGGCCGCGCGCGCGCTCGCCGACGATTTCATCGCACGCTTCTGGGACGACGCCGTCGGCGGCTTCTTCGACACCGCCAGCGACCACGAACGGCTGATCGGCCGCCCGCGCGAGCTCACCGACAACGCCACCCCCTCCGGCACCAGTCTGGCCGTGGAGACGCTGCTCCGCCTCGCGGCCCTGACGGGCGCGCTCGCCTATCGCGAGCGCGCGGCGCGTGTGTTGGTGCCGCTGGCTCCCGCAATGTCCGAACAGCCCAGCTCGTTTGGCCACTTGCTCGCCGCGCTGGACGATCTGATCGGCCCGCTCCACGAGATCGCCATCGTTGGCGCACCGGCCGACGCCGCCACGCGCGCGCTGCTGGATGTCGTCAACGCGCGCTACCTGCCACGCTCGGTGCTGGCTGTTGGCGAGCCCGGATCGGAGGCGTCGCGAGCGGTGTCCCTGCTTGCGGACCGTCCCCTGTTGGATGGCCACCCAGCGGCGTACGTCTGCCAGGACTTCGTCTGCCAGGCACCAATCGCGGAGCCTACAGCATTAGCCGCTCAGCTCGAGTAGGCTTCAGCGTCTCACCATCTGGGAGCGGACGGAGAGCCGTCGCGGCTCCGGGAGTGCTATACTCTGCTAAACGCTTCCGCTAAATGGTGGCCAGCCCTGGAGAAACGCCAATGGTAGATGAGCCGCGGCGTGCCGTCGAACTCGCCGAACGGCGGCCCGCGGAAGAACAACGACAGATCGCCCAGATGATCCTCGCTGAGCTGGAGGATCAGGAGTGGGAGCAATCTCCTGACCTCTTGGCCGCGCTTGCTGAAGCGCGCGCGGAGTTTGCGTTAGGCGATGCCGTCGATTTCGAAGAATACGACCAACAGCGGAGTGCCCGCAAGACCGTCTACCGCTGACCATCCGCATACACCGCTCGTAACCTGCGCATCGCGTGCGCGTAGGCCCACCCCATTGGGCCTATCGGGGGTCCCGGGCGCGATGGACTCGTTTGCTGAGTATGCTATACTACGCGCGAGCCCGGCCGGCAGGGGGACTCACGGTGCCCGGCGAGGCACGGAAGCCGCCCCGCCGCTCATGCCCCCGCACGGCGCACCCGCGTGACCGGCGCATTCCGGCCACCGGCGCGTCCGGGCTGTGGCGCGCCCGATCGCTCGCCGGCACCTCGGGCGCGCGGTCGTGGCTTGCCAGCATGGGGAAAAGGGCCGCCACTGTCCATCGATCTGACCTGGCGAATGGGAGCGACGAATGGGTAGGGCGAACTCCGGGAGGGACTGGGGCGACGAGGGCCGTGGCGGTGCGCGCGGAATGAGCGCGTCGCAAGTCTCGTCCGCACTGCGCGAGGCGCAGGACCTCCAGCAGGAGGGCCACATTGGGGAGGCCATCGCCCTCTGCGAAGAGCTGCTGGACCACGGTGTGGACCGCCCGGACGCGCGTTACTTCCTCGGCTGGCTCTACCAGGAGGTCGAACGTTGGGATGAGGCCGCCGACCAGTTCCAGTATCTCCTGGGCGATCCCGACTACGCGCTCTCCTGCTACTACGCCCTCGGCCAGTGCGCCCGTGCCCGCGGCAATATTCGCGAGGCGGCCCAGTACTTCGACGAAGCGGTGGATCGCATCAACCTGGACGCGCTGGCCCGTGACGAGTCGGATCAGCTGATCCAGCTCTGCCAGGAGGCCGCCGAAGCGCATCGCGAGATGGGCGACCTCGAAGGCGCCGAAACGGTCTACAGCGCGCTGCTCGGCTTCCTCCGCAGCCGCGGCTGGCAGGACCAGGTGGCCGAGGTCGAGCACCTGATGGCCGAGAGCACCGGCGGCCCGCCACCCCCGCGGCGTCGCGCCGATCCCACCCGCCCGGTGGGCGGCCACATGCCCCAGCTCGCCCAGCGCGCCGCGCACGGCATCGCGCCCCAGCCGATGGGCGGCGGCATACCTGGTGGAATGGCTGGGGCCATGCCTGGTGGCATGCCCGGTGGCATGGCTGGGGACCCGTACGCCGGAGCCGGCTTCAGTCCCTCGCCCATGGGGATGGGCGGCGACCCTCTGGCCGACCTGATCGCTTCGTTCTCGGGCGGCGCCGGCGGCCGAGCCATGCCCAGCCTCCCCGAGCCCCAGCGCAGCCAGGTGGCCAACGCGGTCCGTGAGATCAGCAATTACGTTGCCCACGGCCTGCTCACGGCGGCCGTCGAAGAGTGTCTGCGCGTCATCGAGGTCGCCCCGCAGTATCTCGACATCCACCTGATGCTCGGCGAGATCTACGTCCGCCAGGGCAAGATCGAGCAGGCCATCGCCAAATACGCCATTTTGGTGGACACCTACCTCGTAAATGGTCGCTACGACGACGCGATCGCCACGTATCGCCGTATCCTCCAATTGGAGCCGAACAACCTCACCTATCGCGTCAAGCTGATCGAACTGTTGACACGCCAGGGCCGCACCGACGAGGTGCTCCAGGAGCGCATGGCCGCCGCCGACTCGTACATGCGTCTGGGCTACGCCGATCGCGCCGTCCAGGAGTACGAGCAAGCGCTGCTGGCCAACCCCGGCAACACCCAGGTGCGCTTGAGCTACGCCCACGCGCTGCTGAAGGCGGGCAAGGGCTCCCAGGCGATGGCCGAGTACCAGCGTGTGCTCACGACCGATCCTGGCAACATGAGCGCCCTCTCGCGCTACCAGATCGCCCTCGCCAGCGGCATTGGATCTCCACCGGGCGGGATGTCTGGGCCGATGCCCGGAGGCATGCCCGGAGGCATGCCCGGAGGCATGCCAGGCATCAACACGGGCCGGGCGGCGGCGCTCGAAGTGCTCAGCCGCCTGATCAAAGCGCTGCGGGCAGAGAATCTGCGCAGCTACGACACCGTCACGCGCGAATACATCCAGGCGCTGGAGACCAGCCCGGCCAACGCCGACCTGCGCTACGCCCTAGCGGAGGTTCACCTCGCCGCCGGCCGCCAGCAGGAGGCCCTGACCACCTTTCAGCAGATCATCAACGTCCCCGGCATGGAGATCCTGGCGCGCTATGGCGCCGGACAGGCCCTGCTGATGACCGGCACCCCCGACGCCGCCGCCCAGGCCGTGCGCGACCTCGAGGACGCCGCCGGCATCGTCCGCGGCCAGGCCCCCGAGCCCACTGTCTGGGCCGCCCGTCCGCGCAACGAGGGCGAAGAGCGACTGGCCCCCGATATCGAGATTTCCATGCTGCTGGCGCGCGCGTATCAGCTCGCTGGCCAGGTCGGCAAGATGCAGAACACCTTGCAGTCGGTCAAGGAGTCCCGCCCCTACAACGACGAGGTCTACCGCGCCCTGGCCGAAGTCTCCGCCAAGCAGGGCGACACCCAGGCCCAATTGCGCGAATACGCCCAGCTCGTCCGCCACTATCGCGGCAACCGCATGGTGGAGAACGCCATCACCGTGCTGCGCGAGATGGCGCGGCTCGCCCCGGACGATCCCTCCGTGCGCAACGAGCTGGCCGAGATCCACATCCAGCGCGGCCTGCTGGATGAAGGGCTATCCGAGCTCGGTCAGCTCACCGAGATCTACACGCGCCATGGCCAGCTCCCCGACGCCGCCGGCGTGCTGGCCCGCATGGCCGAGATCAACTGGGACATGGGCAAGCGCGACGAAGCGATCCAGGCCCTTTACCAGGCGACGTCCTATTCCACCGAGGACATGGCGCTGCGCCGCGACCTGGTCCAGTACTGTCTCCAGGTCGGGCGGGCGCAGGAGGCGGCTCAACAGCAGGCACAGATCGCCGAATTCTACTACAAGAACCGCCAGACCAAAGACGCCGTTGAGGCTCTCCAGCAGCTCATCGCCCTGGACAAGAACAACCTCAACGCCTACGAGATGCTCGGCCAGACCTATGCCGCCGTTGGCGAGTACCTCCAGGCCGAGCGCGTCTACCGCAACCTCGCCCGCCTCGACCCGAACAACGAGCTGGCGCGGACACGCCTCTCGGAGCTTCAGGCCATGCGCGCGCGGATGGGCTAGCACTCGGTCTCCGGTTCCGGAGACTCATGGTCGTCCGTCCACCACACCCGCAAAGCAAGTCCGCCCGATCCAGGGCAATGGCCCGCACTCGGCGTTAAACAGAATCGAGCAAGGGGCCGGCCGCAACGGGCACGCCCTGCCCGGCGGGCCATTCCCCGCGTCCTCCAGGGCGTCTCCTTGCTTAAGCGCTGTCGCCCGCCATTGGTGCCACCATCCCGCGCCGCAACCATTGGTTCCGCTACGCTCGCTCAATGCCGGTCGCCCGGCCGGGCGTAGGTGGATGGCCATCGGGCGCACCACCGCGCACTGTGCCGGTCTCCTCCGGCTCCCCTCTCCTCGCGAGGAGAGGGGTTGGGGGTGAGGACTCCACCGGTCGGGGGTGAGGACCCCAGGAGGTGGGCGAGAGGATCCCGCCTATTCCACCGTGAGCCGCTCCAGCCCGCGCAGGATGTCATCGGCCGTCGGATAGAACGCCTGCTCCTCGGGCGCGTCGTAGGGCGCGGCGGGTGCCGCGACCGCCGAGATGTATAGCGCCGGATTATCGAGGTCCCAGTAGAGATGCTCGGTGATCCAGGAGTGGATGTGCCGCCCAAAGCTCGTGAAGTCGGCCTCCTCGGTGACCACGATGGCGCGATTGGTCGCGCGCACCGCCGCCGTGATGGCCTCCTCGTCAAATGGCATCAGCGTGCGCAGGTCCACCAGCTCCACCGCCTTGCCGGTCGCCTGGGCGAAACGCGCCGCCGCGATGGCCGACTCGAGGAGCATCGTCCCCCAGCTGATCACCGTGGCCACGGGCGCGCCCGCGCCGATGGTCAGCCGCCGCGCCTTCCCGATCTCCTCGGCGTAGTAGCCGTCCGGCACGTTCCACAGCGCGGCCAGCTCCGCGATCGGCTCCCCGTTCTTGCGGACGTGCGGCACGTCCGCGCGATAGAGCCGACCGCGCTCGAGGAAGATCACCGGCGACTGTGAGAGCGATGACGCAATCAGCAGTCCCTTGGCGTCATAGGGCGTGGCGGGGCACACCGTGATTGCGCCGGGGATGCTGGTGAACCAGACCTCGCCCGCGTTCGAATGGCCGAACGCCCCCCCGCCCGATCCGCTGTCCGAGATCGGCCCGCCACCGCCCGAACCACTCTTCATCCGCAGGACCACCGGGCAATTCCACGCGCCGTGCGTCTGGTAGTAGAAGCGCGCCCCCAGCCGGATCGTCTGCGTGGCCGACTGGTGGTAGTCCACGAACTGGATCTCGCCACAGCGCGCCTTGCCATCGGCCATGCCGCACCCGGCGGCGATGCCCACGATGAACTGTTCGTTCAGCGCGCTGCTGATCGCCGTCCCCGGATACTCCTTGGCCAGCCGCGCCGTGGCGTTGAACACGCCGCCGATCGAGCTGCCGACGTCCTGGCCAAAGACGAAGAAGCCGGGGTCGCGCTTGACGATCTCCACCAGCCCGTCGTTGATGGCCTCGATCATCAGCTTGCGGCTGGTGGGGCCGCTCGGCGGCAAATGCGTGCTCGGAATCGCGATCACGCCCTCGGTGACCCGCTCCGGGGCCGGCTCGGGCTCGCCCAACACCTGCTCTTCGGCGCGGTCGATCTCCTCACGGACCTCGTCCTTGATACGCTGCAAGTCGCCCTCGCGCAGCGTGCCGCGCTCGACCAGCCACCGCCCCATCTTCGTGACCGGATCCTTGGTGCGCGCGGTCTCCGTGACCTCCTCGCGCGTGCGGTAGCGATAGATGTCCGTGCTGCTGGAGTGCGCGTCGAGGAGCCCGAGGTGCAGGTGCACGAAGGCGGGTCCCTCGCCCTGGCGCAGCCGGCGCACCAGCGGCACCATCGCCTCATAGAGCGCCATCGCGTCGGTGCCGTCAATCTCGACCGACGTGGCATCCATCGCGCGCGCCTGGGCGGCGAGGTTGCCGGCCCACTGCGCCTGACGCTCGGTGGTGATGGCCCAGTGATTGTCGCACACCACCATCAGGACCGGCAGCTTGTGCACCGTGGCCTGCCGCAGCAACACATTGAAGTCGTTGGTGGCGGCGCCGCCGTCGCCCGTGATAAACGCGATGATCTCGCCCTGGTCGCGCCGCTTGAGCGCCCACCCGAAGCCGCCCGCGAACGGCGCCTGCCCCGCCACCTCGCTGCACGTGGGCAGGATGCGGTGGCTGGGGCTGCTGTAGTGTGACGGCATGTTGCGGCCCGAGCCCGAGGGATCGGTGACCCGCGCATACGCCGCGCGCAACGGCCCGTGTATGTCGCCCGTGCGCTGGAGCCAGCCCGCCAGATCGCGATAGTAGAAGGAGAGATAGTCCCTGTCCTCGAGCGCGGCGACCACCGCGGCGATCGACTCGTGGCCGGCGCAGCCGATGTAGAACGGGAACTTGCCCTGGGTCTTGCGTGCCTTCAGCACGTCATTCATCGTGCGCGCCATCACCATCGTGCGATAGAGCTGGATAGGGTCGAGCGTGCGGGCGCCGGTGCCCGCGACGGTCGGTGTGACGTTCGTCATCAAACGCTCCTCCGCGTCATCATGCGTGAATGCCGCACATACAGACGCACACGACCATTATACGGGTAGCCGGTTGTGGGGCGCAACCGGATGGATACGGCGCCCAGGGCCATTCACTGTTCGCAAATGTTCCTTCGGCCGCGCTGTGGCATCCGTTGGTCCCCCGGCGCCCTCCCGGTCAAGGGCATTTCAAGGCCGCCCGGCTGATTACCCGCGTCGCTTCAGGGCGCCTCCTCGCCTCACCACTCCCGCCGCCACCCGCCTGGACGCTCGCCCGGCACGCGGACGCTTGCAATTTTACACGGTTTCAGGTACAACAAGAAGTCGAGGTTACGCGGCCTGACTTCCCAACATGCGGCCCACAGACGCGTGGCCCGCGTACGTTGCCGTCGCGGAGACGCCATGCCTGGAGACGCTATGCCTGCCACCACACCGATCGCGGAGCGCGAGGCGGCGCTAGTCGCGCGCTGGGGCGCGGGCGAGCTGACCGGCCGCTGGCTGCGCACGGTTGCCGGCGACGACCTCGCCGTGCTTTTCCCCGGCCGCCCCGGCGGTCCCTCCGGACCCGACTTCCGCGACGCCGTGCTGCTGCGCCGCGACGGCGCTCGTCTCTATGGCGACGTCGAGGTGCATCTTCGGGCGGGCGGCTGGCACGCCCATGGCCACGACCGTGACGCCCGCTATGACGGCGTCGTCCTCCACGTCGTGGCGCGTGCCGAAGGCGTGTTGGCCACGCCGCTGGCGTCGGGCCGGTGGGCGTCGGTCGTGGAGATCGCCAGCGCGCCCACGGCCTGTGCGAACGCTGACGGCGTCAACGTGGCCAGCTCCGTCGCAAGCTGGCCGTGTCACGACCTGGCAGCCCGCCACGGCGCGTCGGGGGTGCGGACCCTGCTCGCCGCGGCGGGCGACGCCCGGTTCGAGGCTCACGCGTTCCAACTAGGCGAGCGCCTGGCGGCAGCGGGCGGCGCAACGCGCGGCGAGCGCGACGTGCTCCCAACCGCGGTCCCGCGCTGGACCGCCGCCGACCGTGTGTTCTTCGCGGCGCTCGCCGAAGGGCTCGCGTACGGGCGCGACCGCGAACCGCTGCGTCAGGCGGGCGCGTGGCTGGCCGCTGGCGGCGCCCCGGATGCCCTCGCCCGCCAGTTGCCACGCCTGCCCGTGCTGAATGCCACCCGTCTGGAGGGTCTCCTGGCCCTCTATGCGCGCTGGGAGGTCGCGGGACCCTGGTCCGCGCTTCGCCCCATCCTGTCCGCCACGTTCGAGCTGGACACGACGATCCGCAACCTAATGGCCGCGCTCAGCGCGCCCAGCGGCGCCGTCTCGCCGGGGCGCGCGGCGATACTGCTGGCAAACGTCGTCCTGCCTCTCGCCGCCGCCTGGGCGGACCACACAGGCGACACGGACCTTGCCGCCCGGTCTCGCGCGCTCTACGCGGCGCTGGGCGGCCTGCCCGCCAACCAGATCACCCGCGCGATGGCGCGCCAGCTTGGGCTCCGGCGCCAGCCAGCCGGTGCGCGCGCCCAGCAAGGACTCCATCACCTCTGGGCCGCGTGGTGCCGCGAGAAGCAGTGCGCGCGCTGCCCGTGCGCCAGATAGACGCGTGGTACCACCTCCGGCCGGGCCACGCCGGTGGCCGTCGTCGCCGGAGGCTTTGTCGGGGCGTCCGGTCGAGGGTCACTGGGAGAGACCCGTCGCGCGGCCCGGTGGACGCCCATCGCGCCTTCAGCCGCCGGGAAACCGCCACGATGCACCACGATTAGATGTGCGGCCGCACCGGTCGGCCCGGTGGATATATCCAGACCGTCTCGCGGTTGGCGTCGCGAGTCTCAGCGCCCAGAGCGTTGGGCCACGCGGGCTACACTTGTCACTCGCAGGTTGCGCATTGGGCAACCTCAGCATATGCTGGCATGGGGGACGGAAGCGCGGACACTTCACAGGGGGCATAGACCATGCCGGAGCCAGACCGCTTTAGCAGATTTACCGAGCACGTGCGGCGCCTCCTGAGTATCTCCGAGATAGAGGCGCGGCGCTTGAACCACCATTTCGAAGGCACGGAGCACCTATTGCTCGCCCTGCTACAGGTACCGGACGGCGTTGGCGCCAAAGTGCTCCAGGGCCTGGACGTCGACCCCAACGTCGTATGCCGGGAGGTCGAGGCTGCCACCGGACGCGGCGACGGTGGTGGCCCAGACCAGATCGGCCTCGCCCCGGGGGCCAAGAGGGTCATCGTGGAAGCGGTAAATGAGGCGCGCCGTTTGGGTCATCACTACCTCGGCACCGAGCACCTCCTGCTCTGCCAGATTAGGGAGGGCGAGGGCATCGCCGCGCGGGTGCTGGAGGGCCAGGGCGTCGGGCCGGAGCGGGCGCGATTACGCACCATCCAGCTGCTCGATGACTTGAATGACACGAGCGAGATCGGTCGCGGTGGACGTGGCAATCGCTGGGATCGGCCCCCAGACGAAATCGATCGCGGCGATCGCCGCGGGTGGGGTAAGTGGCTCTGGCCGCGGCAGTAATCCCGAATCCGGCTTACCACCCCGCCATTGGCCGCCGAGCGGCCGGGTCGCACCGCGTCTATGGCGGCATGCCAGGCAGTCTGCTGCCAATACGGTTGGGCAGGCGCATATGGGCAAGGCGCGTGTCAGATGTCCGCCGTCTGGTCCAGTTCAGAGAGGTCTTCCTGCAAAAAGAGGTGCTCGAACGGGAGGTCCTCCACCGCGTCCAGCGCCTCGCGGTACTCATGCCAGGTGAGCCGGCGGCTCAGCTCAGGATCGTTGTGGGCCTTGTAGGCCGGAAAATACTGGTCCATGACGCTCACCCCGATGTCTGAGCCCAGGTTCTCGGCCATCCAGCGCAGCACCTCGCGCGTGCCCGCGTGGCTGTTGGGCATCACCAGATGGCGGACGATCAGCCCGCGCACGGCGATGCCGTCGTCGTCGAGCACCAATCCGCCCACCTGCCGGTACATCTCGATCAGCGTGGCCCGATTGAACTCCACATAGTGATGCATCTTCGAGGTCCGTAGCGCCTCCTTGTTCGAGGCGTACTTGGCGTCGGGCAGATAGATGTCAACCACCCCATCCAGCAATCGCAGCGTGTGGACATGCTCGTAGCCCGCGCAGTTATACACCAGCGGGATGCGCAGCCCCTTCTCGGCGGCGATCACCAGCGCCTTGAGGATCTGCGGCACGAAGTGGGTGGGCGTCACCAGGTCAATGTTGTGGCAGCCGCGGCGCTGCAGCGAGAGCATCATGTCCGCCAGCCGCTCCGGACCGATCCGGATCCCGTGACCGAGCTGGCTGAGCCAGAAGTTCTGGCAGTACGAACACCGTGCCTGGCAGCCGCCGAAGAAGACCGTCCCCGCGCCCCGCGTGCCCGTGATCGGCGGCTCCTCGCGAAAATGCGCGTTCCACGAGCCGACGATGATCTCCGTGCCCGAGTGGCAGGCTCCCGTTAGCCCGCGCGTCCGGTCGCGCGGACAATTCTGCGGGCACACCGTGCAGCCGCGCAGCAGCTCCCACGCCGCCTCGGCGCGGCGCGCCAGCTCGCCCGTCTCGCACAGGCGCACATAGCCCGGCACATGTGATGTCATCGTCGCGAGGACTTCCAAACTCGGCCCTCTCAATCTCGGCGTGGCGACCAGCACGGCCATCCCCCGGTGCACCAATTCCTCGGTGCGGGCGTCCCCATTATACGCCGCCGACCCCGAACATGTGGCACCTCACGCGAATCGCCATCCCACCGGGCCACTATCCGCCGCGTCCCGCTCACGCCCGCTCTATCCCAGCCACAGCGCCTCTGGAGACTTCCTCGTCATCTACCCTCCGTCCGTCGCGCCACGCCAACAACTGCCATGACTATCCTCACACGTCACCCCACCTCTGGCGGCGCCCAACTCGTCACTCCATACTTGTGGTTCGAGGAGTCGCCCGCATCGGGCTCGTCGCCCGCGAATCGTTGTCCCTCGCCGCCGCGCCCGCGACCCTGCGGTCCACGTCGCCAAGGCCGCACATCATGCTCCGCCCCCAGAATCGAGGGAAGCGAGAGGACGGCGCTCCGTCAGCGCTGGGCCCGACAATGCGATGGACCGCCGCACGCGGCGAGCTTCAGCGACTGGGCTATTATCGAGAGAAGCACCATGCGCACCCCAAACTGGCTCATCGCCGTTGCGCGCCCGACCGCGTCTGCGATCTCGGCCCGCGGCCCGCATCGTCACCGCGGCATGCCAATCCAGCCCTGATCCATCCACCCGCGACCCCGCTCCCCGCGCCCCCCCGCTCCCCGCGGCGGCCCCCTCCGGCTCCCCTCTCCATCGAAATGGAGATGGGCTGGGGGTGAGGTACTTCCCTCCGCGACCTCGGCGGTCCCTTTCCCCTGCCCCTTCTCCCTGCCCTTTCCCTCCCTCTGCGTCCACTGTGGTTCGTTCCTCCGTCCTCGCTGCTCGCCCTTGGCCGCTCGCGTCGCGGGCCGGACTCCCCTCCCCGTCGCAACGGGGAGGGGCTGGGGGGAGAGGACCCCAACACCCTGAGGATGAGGACCTCTCCGTCTCCCTCCTTCATGTCCTCTGCGTCCTCACGGTGATCTCCTCCGGCCTCCCTCGCCTCGCGGGAGAGGAGCTGAGGTCCCCCAGTGGGGGCTGGGGGTGAGGTTTCCGCGCTTCCCATATTACGTACTGCGTCACCTGGACACGTCCTTGCTACAATTTGAGTAGTGAGACGTAGATCAAGTGAGCGAATGGTGCCGGCGCCCGGTGGCCCGGCCCGCTCGGAGACCACCCCACGCCGAACTGGGGCCGCGAGTTCCCGCGGCAAGGAGCCTTCTCGATGCTGACCCATCGCCGACCGCAGTGGTACAAGCCCGACATGGGGTTGGCGGCGCGCATGACGCTCACGATCTTCCTGCTGGGCGCCATCTATGTCGTCTTCGCCTTTGCCCTGCGCTACTTCCTGGGCTTTTCCTGGATCGCGCTCGGCGTCATCGCCGCCGTCCTGGCCGGGATCCAGTTCTTCTTCGCCGACAAGATCGCCCTCAGCTCGATGGGCGCCAAAATGCTCGACCCCACCCAGTTCTCTGATCTCCACGACATCGTGGGCCGGCTGGCCGCACAGACCAACATGCCGATGCCGCGCATCGCCATGATCAACTCCAGCGTCCCGAACGCCTTTGCCACCGGCCGGAGCAAGAACCACGCGGTCATCGCCGTCACGCGCTCGCTCTATGACCGCCTGAGTCCCGCCGAGCTCGAATCCGTCCTCGCTCACGAGATGACCCACATCATCAACCGCGACATGTTGGTGATGACGGTCGCCACCTTCTTCTCCATGGTCGCCTCCATGATCATGCAGAGCTTCTTCTTCTTCGGCGGCGGCTATGGCGGGGGCTACGGCCGGCGCCGCGATGACGAGGGCAATCTGCTGCTCGTCCTGCTGGCGTCCGTCGTCACCTACGTCCTCAGCTTCATCCTGATCCGCGCGCTCTCGCGCTATCGCGAGCTGCTGGCCGACCGCGGCTCGGCGCTGATCACCGGCGCGCCCGAGCAGCTGGCCTCGGCCCTGCAAAAGATCAGCGGCCTGATCCAGGGCGCCGCCATCCCGCAGCGCGACTTCCGCCAGGCCGAGACCGTGAACGCCCTCTTCATCGTCCCCGCCCTCCGCGGCGACTCGCTCCAGTCGATCTTCTCCACCCACCCCGCGCTGGAGACCCGACTGGCCCAGCTCAACGAGATGCAGCGCCAGATGGAGTCGGCGCACCCAGCCTAACCCAGCCCGTGCATGCGGTCGGCCCAGTCTGGCCCCCTCGCCCCGCGGGGCGAGGGGACGGGGGGGTGAGGACGCAAACGGTTGCCCGGGATCTCCGCTCGCCGCTCGACTATGCTTCGTCCCGCTCTCTGCTCCCCTCTCTGAACTCTTTGTACTTTGTGTTCTCTGTGGTTCAATCCTCTGCAAGGAGCGAGCGCCATGGGACTCTTCGACGGCCTGAAAGACACCCTCTTCGGGCGCCAGAAACCGGTCGAGGCCGGCCCAGAGCGCCTCTTCGCCATGTCCACCGCGCAGTTGACGCTGGAGACCGACCAGCACCTGACGGCGGCGGGGACGGCGGCCCTCTGCTTCAAGGGCGTGGCCTCCGGCCCGTTCGCCTCGATCCAGAGCGACCTCGAGCAGTTGCTCCAGATCGCCTCGCGCGACGACGACCTCACCGTCCGCCCTTTCGAGGACTCCTACGGCTACCGCTGGCTGGTCTTTGGCGCCAAGGACTTCCAGGCACTGGTGACGACCATCCACATGGCCAGCCAGACCCTCATGGAGCGCGGCTACGGGTCGCAGCTCCTCTTCGCCATCTTCCGCTTCGACGACGACCAGCATCGCCCCATCTACTGGATGTACAACTACAAGCGCGGCCTCTTCTATCCGTTTGTGCCGCGCCCCAATAGCCACGACCGCACCCGCACGCGCGACAATCCTGAGGAGATGCGTCTGGCGGCCGCCATGGGCAAGGAGTTGCCAATGGAACAGGAGTTGGAGCGCTGGTATCCCGTCTGGGACCTGCCTCTGGAGACGGGCGCGTAGTTCGGTCCTTGGCGTGCCCGAGCACGCGTGGCCGCGCCAGGCGGTCGTCCGCCTGGCGCGGTGAGGAAACGATTCGCTCTGGCTTCGCACTCGGGCTGGTCTCAGCCCGCCCCACCCTCGGCCACGGGCGCTTGGTGCGGAAGAGCGTGCGCCTCGGCCAGCGACATGTCGGGCGCCGGGATCATCACGTCGGAGGGGACCAGCTCCTCGTTGGGGACTACCTGACCATACTGGCGCACATGCGCGATCAGGTCCGTGAGCGCGGCGGCGAACCGCCCCGCGTCATCGCCATCCATCGCGGCCACCATCTCGTCGTCCAGCCGGTCAATCTCGCCGGTGTGCGCCTCGTCAATGCGGTACTGGTTCTCGGTCATGATGCGAGCGATCATGTGCCCTCCTGTCCGCGCTGGGGTCCGTCCACGGGACCACGCCAGTGCGCCGGGCGCCCAGGTGATCACCGGGACGCCCGCTGGCCGCCCCGCGAGGACCGTGGGCGTTCCGCGTATGGTCCTCGCCGCGCCATTCTATCATGCCGCTCAACTGGCGACTAGACGTCCGGCTAAGCGTCGCTGGCCGGGCCAGGCGTCCCCGGCGGCAGCTGCGCCGGCGCGGCTTGCCCGCCGGGCAGTTGCATCTGCGACTTCAGATCCGCGAGCTGGCGGTCCACGTCACCCTGATTCGAGATGGCGGCGAGCTGGCGATCCAGCGGATCCTGCGCGCCCGGACCAATCTCTGGCAGCGTGCCCGAGTCCATCAACTGATCCATCGCGCTGGCACGGGCCTGCATCTGCAGCACCTTGTCTTGCGCGCGCTGCACGGCCAGGTTGACGTCGGTCATCTCCTCCGAGATGCCCGTCGCCGCCTCCTGGATCTTCACCTGCGCCTGCGCGGCGCCATACTGCGCCTTCACCATCTCCTTCTGCGTGCGGAACGACTCTACCCGCGTGGAGAGACGCTGCTCCATCTCGACAAAGTGCTGCTGTTGCGCCTTGAGCTGCTCGATCTGCTGATCGAAGGTGGCCACCTGGGTCTGCAGACCCTGCTTGCGCTCCAGCGCCATCCGGGCCAGGTCCTCGCGGTTGGCCGCGAGCGCCTGGCGCGCCTGCGAATCCAGCTTGGCCATCTGCTGGTTGATCTGCGCCTCTTGCAGCTCCAGGCGCTTCTCGTTGGTCACCACGTCGGCGATACTGCGTCGCAGGTTCTGCAGCTGCTCCAGCTGCTTCTGGTACGAGTAGTCCAGCGTCTGGCCAGGATCCTCGGCCTTGTCGAGGAACGAGCTCATGACGGTCTTGATGTAGTTCGAGAACCGGGACAGAACACCCACTGCCCGTCTCTCCTTTCAGCCACGCGGCCACTAAACACTGTTCAGACTCGAAGTCGATCTCAGACGTGGGCACCTCCGCGCATGCCGCGCTTACCATGCGGCTCACGCGCCGCGGCGGTCACGAGGGCGTGCCGCGGATGATCGCCAGGATTTCATCTCGTTGCCGCTCCATCTCCGCGCGCGTGTCGCCCTCGACGTTCAGGCGCAACAGCGGCTCCGTGTTGGACGGTCGGACATTCGCCCACCAGGTGGGGAACGAGACCGTCACGCCGTCGAGGTGGTCGATTTGCGCCCCCTGGGCGGCGTAGTGCTCTTCCACCTCGCGCATCTTCGCCGCCTGGTCGCGCACCTCGCTATTCACCTCGCCACTGCGGAAACGCGTGTCAATGGGCGCCAGCAGCGCCGAGACCGTCTGGCCACTCTGGCTCACCAGCTCCAGCACCACCAGGAAGGCGATGAGGCCAGAGTCGGCGTACCAGTTGTCGCGGAAATAGAAGTGGCCCGAGTGCTCGCCGCCGAAGATGGCGTGCTCCTCGCGCATCAGCGGCTTGATGAGCGAATGGCCCACCCGTGTGCGGATCGCGCGGCCGCCGTTGCGCTCAATCACTTCAGGTACGCTGCGCGAGCAAATCAGGTTGTAGAGGATCGTCGAGCCGGGGTACTTCTTCAGCAAACTCTGCGCGACCAGCGCCGTGGTCATGTCGCCGCCGATCAGATCACCCTTCTCGTCGATCAAGAACATCCGGTCGGCGTCGCCATCGAACGCCACACCCATGTCGCAATGCCGCTCCACGACCGTCCGGCGCAACACCTCGGTGTTCTTGGGCTCGATGGGGCTTGCGGGGTGGTTGGGAAAAGTGCCGTCTAGCTCGAAGTACAGGGGGATGAGCGTGCCCGGCAGATGCTCGAACACCAGCGGCATGATCATCCCGGCCATGCCGTTGCCGGCGTCCACCGCGATGGTGAGCGGCTTGATGTTGGCGACGTCCACAAAGCTCAGCGCGTGGCGCACGTATTCCGCCGTCACATCGCGCTTGACGACCGCGCCAGGATGCGCCGGCTGTTCGAACGTTCCAGCGACCGCCAGGTCGCGGATCTGGTCCACGCCGGTGTCGGCACTCAGCGGAATGGCATCCTCGCGGCAGATCTTGAAGCCGTTGTAGTCGGCGGGATTGTGCGAGGCGGTGGTCATCACGCCCGCGGGATAGCCGAACTTGCCGACGGCGAAGTAGAGCTCGTCCGTGGTCGTCAGCCCCAGATCAACGGCCTCGGCGCCCTGATCGGTGATGCCGCGCATCAGGTGCGCGGCCAGCGTGTCGGACGAGACACGCATGTCGCGACCCACCGCCACGCGCGGCACCTTGAGGAAGCTCACGATCCCTCGCCCGATGCGATAGGCGGTCTCATCGGTGAGGGTGGTCGGATAGATGCCGCGAATGTCATAGGCACCAAAGATCGACGGATTCACCGCCGGAGCGCTTGCCATAGGTGCGAAGGCCTCCTCTCTCGGCCAGGTGACGTGCCCACGTTGGGGCATGGAGCATACCAGAGCGCCGTGTGGCGCCGCGGGCGTCCCCCGCCGGTCACTGGCCGCCCGCGCGTCAGCGCGACTGACCGATCTGGGCCGCGACCGATTTACTGACGCGTTCGCCCAGCCCATGGCCGCGCCTCATAGGTGTACCACAAAGCCGCGGCGGCGACACGATCCCTCAAGACCATCCCCGCACGACCGCCATGCCGCACCGGGGCAACTGAATCGCCAGCGGCGCTCAGAGCCCGATCTCGCGCGCGAAGCTGGTGCCGTGCGCCAGTGGCGCGACCTCGAACGCGGCGGCGAGTGTCTGCCCCAGGTCGGCGAAGGTCGCCCGCGTGCCCAGCGCGACATCGGGCCGCACGGCCGGGCCAGCGCAGAGCAGTGGGACGCACTCGCGCGTGTGGTCCGTCCCGCGATAGGTGGGGTCCACGCCATGGTCCCCGGTGATGAAGAGCGCGTCGCGCGGGCCGAGCAGGCCGAGGACCTCCGGCAGCCAGGCGTCAATGTCGGCGAGGGCGCGACCATAGCCCTCCGGGTCGCGCCGGTGGCCCCAGAGCTGGTCGTTTTCCACCAGATTGACAAAGAGCAGGCCGTGGAACGGCCGCGCGAGCACACGCACGGTCGCGGCGCATCCCTCCACATTGGTGCCGGGGTGCTGGGTCGCCGTCAGGCCGCGCTCGGCGAAGAGATCCTCGATCTTGCCGACGCCGATCACGTCGTAGCCCGCCGCTTTCAGCACGTCCAGCAGCGTCGTGCCGGTCGGCTCCAGCGAGAAGTCGCGGCGCCGCGGTGTCCGCACGAAGTGGCCTGGCTCGCCCTCGAACGGCCGCGCGATGACACGACCGACCGCGTTCTCCCCCGTGAGCAGGCCGCGCGCCACCTCGCACAGGTGATAGAGGTCTTGAAGCGGGATGATGCCCTCGTGGGCCGCGAGCTGGAAGACGCTATCCGCCGAGGTGTAGAGGATCGGTTTCCCCGTTCGCATGTGCTCCGCGCCCAGCTCGGCGATGATCTCGGTGCCCGAGGCGGCTTTGTTCCCGAGTGTGCCTCGCCCGATGGCCGCCTCGAAGCGCGCGACCAGCTCCGCCGGGAAGCCGTGGGGATAGGTGGGCAGCGGCCGCTCGAGGACGACACCGGCCATCTCCCAGTGGCCCGTCGTGCTGTCTTTGCCGGCGGCGGCCTCGGCCATGCGCCCGTAGCCGCCGATGGGATGCGCGGCCGGCGGCGTGCCCAGGACCGGCGTGATGTTCCCCAGTCCCATGCTGCCCAGGGTTGGCAGAGCCAGGCCGCCGATGGCCGCCGCGCAGTGCTCGATGCTGCTGGCGCCCTCGTCGCCATAGACGTCGGCGTCGGGGGCGTTGCCCACACCCACCCCGTCGAGCACGACGATCACCGCGCGGTCAAGGCTCGCCATCGCCATCACCTCTTTTCGCGTGGCCGCCAGCGACCCGCCGCGGCGGCTGCGCGCACATCCTATCACCGGCAAGCCGCGCCCGGCTCGCGCCGCTCTCGCTCCTCCCGCGTCTCGCGCCTACTGGCCGATCGGTACGCCGCGCAGGCGGACGTGGCGGGGCAGGGGGTCCCCGATCAGCGGCAGCGCGTAGTCGCGGAAAGCGGGCGTGACGCCGGTGCCTTCCGCGTCGAGGTACTCGGCCGGCAGCAGACGCTGCTCATTCGCGACCACGTCGAGGTCTACCAGGTTGGTCTCGCAGGCGTACGCGGGGCCGAGGACGCGCACCAGCGTCACCATCTTGTCGGTCACACCACTCAGCGCGGCACGGACGGCGGCGCCGCCAACCCGATACGCCTCGTCCCGGTCGGTCGCGGACACGCACGAGGAGGCCATGCGCTGGAGGTCGCCCGGCCGGTCGAAGCGCGCACGCAGACCTAGCTCCTCGCGCACCATGCCGACCAGCGCCTGGGCCGCCCCGCCGAGCAGTTGGTGGCCGAAAGCATCCACTCCCTGCGCTCCGACGGCGCCGAGCGGCTGGCCGCGCTCGTCGCGGACGGTCTCGGTCACCACGGCGACGACATACCCATAGCGCTCGTGCGCCCGGCGCACGTCCTCGAGGAAGCGCGTGGGGACAAACGGGCGCTCGGGCACGTAGATCAGGTGCGGGGCGTCCTCCTCGCGCTCTTTGCCCAGCGCGGCGGCCGCGGCGAGCCAGCCGGCGTCGCGGCCCATCACCTCGATCACCTTCACGGGATAGTGCGTCGGGATCGCCTCAGTGCACATGGCCGAGTCCATCGTCGCCAGCGCGATGAAGCGCGCGGCGCTGCCATAGCCGGGGCAGTGGTCGGTGCCGGGGAGGTCGTTGTCGATGGTCTTGGGCACGCAGACCACGCGCAGGTCGTAGTCGGCCGCACGCGCGGCCAGCGCGATGCGGTGCGCGGTGTCGGCCGAGTCATTGCCACCGATGTAGAGGAAGTGACGCACACTGAGCCGGCGCAGCAGGTCGAGGGCGCGCTCCGGGTCGTCCGGCTGGAGGCGATAGCGACACGAACCGAGCGCCGCCGAGGGGGTAGCTACGAGGCCATCCCAGGTAGCGGCTGGCTCGCGCCGCAGGTCGAGCAGATCGCCGTCGAGCAGCCCCTGGATGCCGTGGCGGGCGCCGTAAATGCCGTCGATCCCATCGCTGGCCAGGGCTTCACGAACCGCGCCCGCGAGGCTGGCATTGATCACGGCGGTGGCGCCGCCGGATTGGCCGATCAGCAGATGGCCGCGCGGGCGGGATGTGGAATACGTCAAGGGTCGTGTGCTCCCGCAATCTCAGGGGGGATGATGGTTGTGAGGGGACCGGTTCCACCAGCCGCGACCCCGTCGCGACCATCTGGGCACGTCCGCGGCTATTATACCAGGTGCGCGCCGCCGCTCCCGGCGTGCACGGCCAGGCGTCGCGCAAGGCCCGTGAGGAAGACGCCCTCCCAGACGTACAATACATGGACGTACCCTACTTGAGCGCACGGGTGTCCCGGCGCGTCCCGCAATCCGCCGTCACCCACCCTGGGCGGCTGGCCGTCGCGCGGAGAGGTGGCAGACCCATGACCCGCGCACTGACCCACACACGGCCCGCCGTCTTGCCCGCGCGCCGCCACGCCCGGCCGGACGCCCCCGCTAGCGAAGCGCCGCGGCGGCTCGAGCCACTCGTGCCCGCCGCGGCCCGCGATCATCCTGGAGACGCGCGCGCGTATGCCCTGGAGTACGTCAAACGCTTCGCCGGCGATCCGCCACAATTGGAGCACGAATGGGAATTCCTGTACGACGCGCTCACCGGCGCCTTTGAACACGGGCGCTATGGCACGGCGTCCCGCCTGGCGGAGGGGCTGGCTCGCGTCGTCTGCCGCGTCGACGATCACGCCACCGCGGAGCGGGCGCTGCGCCTGGGGATCGCCGCCTGCCGCGCCACTTCGGCCCACCGCCGCCGCTCGCGCCTGCTCAACCGCCTTGGCATCCTGCTCTTCAGCCACGGGCGCTACGCCGAGGGGCGCGACCTCTGGATGGCGAGCCTGAAGGGCACAACCGCCGCGCCGGGTACACCAGGCTTTTGGGACCCGCTCCTGGGCTTCGCGCAGATCACGGACCTGCTGAGCAATGGCGCGGAGTCCGGCTGGTTCGGCGAGCCCTTCGGCCCCGACCCCCAGCGCGTGGACCGTGACAGTCTGGCCGTCCTGCGCTTCGCCAGCGGTCTCTACGCGCGCTTGCGTGGCCGCCCGGACTCGGCTCGTGAGCATCTCGAGGCGTGCCTGCGGCTGTTGGCGCCGGCCGCTGGGGGCGGCGCGTCGGCCCCCGAACGCCGCCTGGTGATGGCGGCGGCACAGACCGAGCTGGCGCGCGCACGGGGTGACTATGCCCAGTCCCAGGCGTGGGCGGAAACTGCCGTCGCGCTGGCGCGCCTCTACGGCGATCGATACGCGGTCGCCGCGCTACTTGGCGACCAGGCAATGTACTCCTATCACCTGGGTCGTCTCGCCGACACCGTGCCGGCTGCCCGGGCACTGCGCGACCTGGCGCCCGGGGTGGCGGCGCCCCACATCGCGCAGTGGAGCCGCTTCTTCGAGGAGAACGTGCCCGGCGTGTCCCTGGCAGAGGCCGCCGAAGCCTCCACGTCTCCCGTGCGCCCGCTGCTTGCGGCGCCCAACAATGTCGCCGTGGTCATGGCCGATGCGCCGTCCGAGCGCCTGAGCAACCGCGAAGTGGACGTGCTCCGCCTGGTCGCGGCCGGCCTCACCAATCAGGCAATCGCCAGTGAGCTGGTCATCACCCCTGGGACCGTCAAGAAACACCTCGAGCATATCTTCGCCAAGCTTGGGGTAGGCCGGCGCACCGCCGCCATCGCCCGGGGCCGGCAGCTGGGACTGCTCGGCTGATGGCCCAGCCCGGCCCACAGCTCCAAGATACGTCTTTCGACGCATGACAGCCAGCCATCCGTATGGCATGCTTGGCGCAGCGGCGGCGACCTGCCCTCGCCTGGACCGATCGCGATTGGTCATACCCCATCGCGCCAAGAGGATAAAGATGACGCGACGACGCCTGGGCGGCATGCCCATCACGCTCTCCCCAATGCTCACGCGATTCCATTTGCCCCAGCGCGGCTTGTCCCAGCGCGGCTTGTCCCAGCGCGGCGCGCGGCGCCTCCTGGTCGCGCCCCTCTGCTGCGGCCTGTTCCTCCTGCCCGTCGCGTGCGGTTCGCCCGCCGGCTCGACCGGTGGGACACCGCTCCCGACCAACACCGCGCACCCGCCCGCCGCCACGGACACACCCGCCCCCGCTCCCACGGATGCCGCCGCGGCACGCGCCGGTGCCCTGGTCACCTACCAGGGGCACACTGGGCCGGTCATCTCGCTCGCGTGGTCGCCCGACGGCAAGCATGTCGCCTCCTGCGGCAACGATGGCACCGTCCAGGTCTGGGACGCCCACACGGCCACGATGCTCTGGACCACCAGCGTCGCCTCCTATGCCTTCTCCGTGGCGTGGTCCCCGGACGGACAGCGCATTGTCGCGGGCGGTCTGCGCGGCTCGCTGGCGCTGCTGGATGCCACGACGGGCCACCAGCTCGCGACCTACGCCGGTCAGACCGGCTCCATCGAGGGCCTGGCATGGTCGCCGGATAGTCGCTATTTCGTCTCGGGCAGCCAGGACGGGACAGCGAAAGTCTGGGACACGCGGAGTGGTGCGGCCATCGTGACCTACGCGGGCCAATCCAGTGATGTCGAGCGAGTGGCGTGGTCGCCCGATGGGTCGCGCATCGCTTCGGCCAGCCATAATGGCACCGTCCAGGTGTGGGCAGCGAAAACCGGCCATCACCTGATCACGTATTCGGGCAACGGCGCTCCCGTCTGGGAGGTTGCCTGGTCGCCGGATAGCCAGCGCATTGTCTCCGGGACCGGGGCGGCGGGCAACTTCAACCCGGTCACCACCGGCAATTCCGTAAAGGTCTGGGACGCCACGAGCGGCCACACCCTCCTCACCTACACTGGCTCGACCGGCCAGGTCTACGCCCTCGCGTGGTCGCCCGACGGCAAGCGCATTGCCTCGGGCGGCGATGACCACAGCGTGCGCGTCTGGAACGCGTCGACTGGACAGACCACCAAGACCTATGCCGGCCACACCGACATCATCTTCAAAGTGGCGTGGTCACCGGATGGAACGCTGATCGCCTCGGCCAGTGTGGATGGCACGGCGCAGGTCTGGCGCGCGTGACGCGCCCCGTCCGTCCGTGCGGTCCGTCCGGGCGATTGCACGCCCGCCTCCTCCGCGCTATACTGCCTCTATGCCGGACGCCTTTGGCGCCGGGCGACTGAAAGGCGCGAGGAGGCGGCCATGCACCTTCCGGGAAATGCCGCGGGCCGCGCGCTGGCCGTGCTGGACTGGTGCTCTACACCCTGGCTGCCTGCGCCCCCTGGCGGGAGCCGTCCGCCCACGCTCCCGCGCCAAGGCTGGTGCCAGCGGTAGATTACGCGTCGCTCGCCCAGGATTTGCGCCCGCTCGGCGCACGGGTACGCGACGGCGGATACGGTCCGCCGGTAATGTTCTTCCCAGTCCCTGGCCACTCCATGGTGGTCAATGGCGTGGCACTCGATGTCCGCGAGTTTGCGAGCCTCCAATCCGCCGCGCAAGAAGCCGAATGCGTGACGTGGGGCATCACCTGGCCGTGTCCCGGCGGTGGCCGTGTCAACATGGATTGGGTGGACGGGCCGTCGAGCATGTTCGCGGCAGGCCGCATCTTCGTCACCGACTACGGCGGTTATGAAGACCCCGTGTGGACGATGTTGCGGCGGTTGATGGGCGCTCCCTTCTACGGACCGGGCACGCTCCTACCGCCCTGGTGGACTGACTTTTCGCCACCGCTCCCGCCTGCCCGCGGACGCCTTCCGTGACGCGCACCACCAGCGTGCGCGGGACCACCGCATCCGCCTCACGCACGGGGCGCGCCGCCGTGCGCCTGGATCTGCGTCGAGAAGAGATCGGCCAGCACGGCGTAGCCGGCTGACGACGGATGGAAGCCATCGCGGTAGATGTACTCGGGATGAGCGGCGAGCTGCGAGTTGAAGAGGTCCACCAAGAAATCCCCGTGGCGCGCGACCGCGGCGTCGATCACCTGGTTCCATTGGAGCACCTGAGCCCGAATCTGGGCGGCCGTCTCGCCCTGTGTGCACGGCCCCGCTTGCGCCGCGCCGTTCTGGAAGACGGGCAGCTCGCTCAGATCGGGCAGGTCCGCCACGAAGACCCGCGCCTGGGTGTGCGCTTGAAGCAGCGCCAGCAGCGTGTTGAGGTCCGCGCCGTACTGGGCGAGCGGCACGCAGTCCTTGAAATCATTGGCGGCCAGCCAAACGGTCATCAGGGTGGGGTGCGCCGCCAGCGCCGGCGGCACTTCCTCGGTGAGCGCGTCGTGGAGCGTGATGCCCGAGACGCCCAGGTTCAGCGCCTGCGCGGACGCCGGCAGTCGCGCGATGAGGCGCGGCACGTAGCCCTGCGTGTTTGGATTGTCGGCGCCCACACCCACCGCGTCGGATGCGCCCAGCGCCACATAGACCACACTTGGCCGCGCCGTGGCCGTGGCGGCCGCGCGCGTTGGCGCGCGGCCCACCCCGGCGTCTGGCCCACCACACGCCGCCAGGCCGAGGCCGAGCACCGCCAACGCGACCACCGCCAGCGCCCGCCATCCCGGCCCGGGCACCCGCGCGCCCGTTGGTCGCTCATGCGATCCACCGCGCTGGCTCACCCGAAAATTGGCGCCGGACCACATGGCTGATACTCCTTGCCCAGGCACAAATGCGTGACCTGATGAATCCTAGCGACGCGCGCGGCGGCGCGTCAACCCGCCCGGTCGCGCTCGGGCGGCGGATCGCTCCCTGGCACCACTGTTGCACCGCGAGGGGTTAAGCGCCCCCGACGCCTCGACAATGATTGTGCGGGCAGGTCGCAGCGATCGTCCGCGGTCGCTGTGGCGGTCACTTGCCCCGCGCGACTGACGTGGGGAGGGCGCGATTGACGGGAAGCGGAAATCCAGGAAGTACAGGAGGAATGGCGCATGAGTGTGGCCAGGAAACCGGAGAAACCGGAGGTGGTGGCGATCACCGGCGCGGCGGCTGGTGTGGGTCGGGCCACCGTTCGCGAATTCGCCCGGCACGGCGCGCACGTGGGACTGATCGCCCGCGGCGGCAATGGCATGAGCCGGCTCGAAGAGGCCAAGCGCGAAGTTGAGGGACTGGGCGGCAAGGCCGTCATCGCGCCGGCCGACGTGGCCAACTACGACGAGGTGGAGGCGGCGGCGGAGCGGATCGAGCGCGAGCTCGGCCCGATCGACGTCTGGGTCAACGACGCCATGACCACCGTCTTCGCGCCGTTCACCGAGATCACGCCGGAGGAGTTCCAGCGCGCCACCGAGGTGACCTACCTCGGCTTCGTCTGGGGCACCAAGGCCGCCCTGAAGCGGATGGAGCCGCGCAATCGCGGCGTGATCGTGCAGGTCGGGTCAGCGCTGGCGTACCGTGGTATCCCCCTGCAATCGGCCTATTGCGGTGCCAAGCACGCCATCCAGGGCTTCACCGAGTCGGTGCGCACCGAACTGATGCACGAGCGCTCCCATGTGCGCCTGACCATGGTACAGATGCCCGCGCTCAACACGCCGCAGTTCAGCTGGTGCCTCACCCGGATGCCGCGCAAACCCCAGCCGGTGCCGCCGATCTACGACCCGGAGGTGGCGGCCGACGCGATCTACTTCGCCGCGCACCACCACCGGCGCCAGCTCTACGTCGGCCTGCCCACCCTGATCGTCATCCAGGCGAACAAGATCGTCCCCTGGTTCGGCGATTGGTACCTGGCCCGCACCGGGTTCGCCGGCCAGCAGTACGATGGAAAAGTCGACCCCAATCGCCCCCACAACCTCTGGGAACCCGTCCCAGGCGACTACGCGGCACGCGGCGACTTCACCAGCCGCTCCCACAGCCGGAGCCCCGAGCTCTGGGCGGTCAAGCACCGCAACTCGCTCGTCGCCGCTGGAGTCGGGATCGGCGCCGCGGCCGTGCTGGGGGCGGTCGCCAGGAGCGCCCGATGAGCCTACATGACGTACTGACCGCCCAGGTGCGTCTCACGCCGACGGCGCCCGCCGTGCTCAGCCGCCAACTGCGCCAGGGCAGCGGACCCTTCATGGCGCGGCGGCGCGCGGTGGTCGGTCTTTCGCTGCTGGCGGGGGCCGCGATGCAGCTGATCACGCTCTACCAGACGGGGATCATCCGACACCTGCCGGAGCCACCGCTGCCCTTCCTGGACGCGGACCGCGTGGACGCGTCGAGAGAAGGCTACTCGCGCCTCTCGACCCCCGACGGCATCCTCGGCCTGGGCAGCTATACGGCCACCATGGCGCTGGCGGCGATGGGCGGCGCTGACCGCGCCGCGACCGCGCCATGGATCCCGCTGGCGCTGGCCGCCAAAGTCGGGTTCGACGTCGCGCAGGCCGTCCGACTCACCGTGACGCAGTGGCGCGATTTCCATGCCTTCTGCGGCTGGTGCTTGCTGGCGGCCGGGGCCACGGTGGCCTCCGTCCCCCTCGTCGTGCCGGAGGCGCGCGCGGCGCTGAAGCACACACTGGCCCGGCCGCACGGCCGAGCCACGCGTGGGTGACGGGCCACGCCTGGGAGACATGAATCAGCCCCCGCGGGTGGACCATCCACCCACGGGGGACGTACCTCCATCTCGCGGAGCGCCAGCTATGCGGTCGGCTGCTGGCCCGCGCGCGACTGTGGGGGCGGGCCCGCCAGCCGTTGGCCGAGCTGGCGCGAGAGCTGCTCGGCTTTCTGGGCCATCTCCTTCTCCTGATTGAGGTTTTGCTCCAGGAGGTTGACGACCTGGGTCTGGCCCATCAGGCGCGCCATGCCGATCAGGCCGGTGTAGGAGGCGATCTCATAATGTTCGGTCTTCAGCGCGGCGCCAAGATCGAACATGGTCAGGATGTCCTCCGGGGGATTCTCCTTCTTGAAGGTCTCGTGCTCCTTCTTGAGCCCCTTCACCGCCTCGCAGTCCACATTCGGCGGCTGGGTGCCCAGGAGGCTGAAACACTGGTCGAGGTTCTGAATGTGCTGTTGCGTCTGGCGCAAGTGCATCTCGAAGGCGCTTTTGACCTCGGCATCGGCGCTCTCGCCGGCGAGTTGGGGCAGTATCTTCGTGATCTGCCGCTCCGCGCTGTACATATCGCCAAGTTCGGTCAGGAAGAGATCGGTCGCGTTCCGCACTGCCATTTCCGCGTTTCACTCCTTTCGGGGCGCGAGGGGCCGCGCCGTCGCGGCCGCCGCAAGCACCCCACGGTGTGATCCGGCCGCACCACTCGTGCCAGCGTGCCCTTCCGCGTTCGGACCCTCGGGCGCTCGTTTCGCGTGAGGACGACACGCAAGGGGTCCCGGTCAGTGGGCCATCGGAGCGGCGAGTGTGGCGATCCCTCCCGTCGTTACGTCTATAGTGGCACGGATAGCGGTGTGCACTGTCCGGGCGGGCGTAAAGTGCGGCGGGTTTCCGCCGGGATGGCCGCGCGGCGCACCGCGCGGATGCGCGGCGCCCGGGGCGCGCGCCGGGAGATTCGGGGGGTGCCATGCCCAACTTCGACCGTTGGGGCGACAATCTGAGCGACCGCTCTGGTCTGGGCCGCTCGCCGTGGGACGCCCAGCCGGTGGCGCCGCGCACCGACGAAGAGGTTCGGCTGGCGCTCCGCCAGTTGCCCCACTATCGCGTCCTGCTCTACAACGACGACCACAACACCATGGAACACGTGGTCATCGCCCTGCTGCGCATTGTGCCGCGGCTCTCGATCGAGCGCGCCATCCAGGTGATGCGCGCGGCGCACACCACCGGCGTGGCCGAGGTCATCACCTGCCCGCGCGAGACGGCGGAGTTCTATCGCGAGGGCCTGGAGCGCCGCGGCCTCACCAGCGCCATCGAGCCGCTGTGAGCCCGCCCCGCGCTGTGAACTAACCGCGCGCCAGGCCGGATGCCGGCGCCGGCTGCTGCCGGCCGTCCGCCACCGAGCGGCGCATGCGCAGCGCCTCCGCCCGCGCTACGGCGTCGCCCCGGAGCGCGCCTAGCTCGTGCTCCAGCACGCGGCGCGTGATGGCGATTGTCGCGGCGTAGGTCGAGTCCATCCCGTAGTACGAAAGACTGCCCGCGCCCAGGTTCTTGCCGCGCGTATACGGAGTATCCGAGGCGTAGTGCAGGATGCCCAGGTCGAAGGGCAGTTTGGCGAAGTTGATGTTCTCACCCGTTGGATAGCGCGTCATGTAGAGGCTCTCGTACACCGCGTCGAGATACGGCCCCGCCTCCATCTCCACCACGCTGTAGTTGGCGCGATAGTAGAAGTCCAGGTATGCGCGGTTTTGCAGGAACGTGCCCTTGGTGGAGACCGCGCGCTGATTATCGAGCACGGCTCCGAAGACCAGGTTGCGGTTGACATCGCCGACGCCGAAGCAGTTGTCCAGCCAGTACGTGTTCTGGCTGTGTTCGTCGAGGATGACGTTCGAAATCATCACGTCGCCGATGCTGCCGTTCAGGGTCGCGGCCTTGCCGAGGATGTAGATCCCCTTCACCTGAGCCAGATTCTCCAGCACCTCGCGCAGCACCCGGTACGCCGCCATGCCCAGCGGATAATCGATGTTGACGATGACCCCATGGCTCTCGGCAATGCGCTCGCTCCCCGGCATGCGCACGCGCGGGTCCAGGTCATCGGCGTGCAGCTTGGCCAGGTCAATCACCTGGACATCCAGCTCCAGCCCGTGGCGCGCGCCCAGCGACCAGATGCCGCGCTCCTGCTCCTCCACCGGCTTGCTGCGCGCGAACCCCTGCCCCGCCGTGGAGCGCTGGTATTCGCGGGCCGCGTAGTAGAGAAAGTTCTGCCAGTTGCCCGGGGCGCGCCCGTCTTTGATCTTCTTGTACTCCTCGGTCAGCAGCGTGTCGGTGCTGCCACTGGCGAAGCGCGTCAGCTCGTCCTGGCGGCGCGACGCCGTGCCCGAGAGCAGGTTGACCAGGCCGTGGGTGTTGCTCGAGACGAAATAGACCGGCCGGCGGCCCAGGCGCAGGTCCTCCATGAGCTTGTTGACCGGCGCCCACCACTTGCGCGTGGCGCGGACAAAGCCGACGTGCGAGCCGCCGAGCATGCGCAGTGTGAAGTTCTTACGCTCCTTGCCGATGGCCAGCAGACTGTTCCACATCTGGTCGCCCCACATCAGCTCCAGCCGGCGCCAGTCCTCAGGCGTCACATGCAGCCGCTCACGCACCACCTTGGTGATCTCGGCGTAGACGGGTGAAGACCGCTCCACGCGGCTCTCGAGGAGTTGCATAGTGGTGGGGTCCGTGTTCAGCAGCCAGTGAAACTTGTTCCACTCGATCTGGAGCGCGACGAGGGTGGGCACGATGTCGTCGGTGTCGCTGACGCTGGCGATGTACGCGGCGACGGTTGTCTTGCCGTCGTAGAACCACTTCCGGCGCCGGGCCGGCGCCGTGACGGCCTGCCACTGCTCGACCGCGAAGCCCGCCTGCGTGAAGATCTCCTCCGATTGCCCCAGGAGCACCCGCGAGGCATGCAGAATGGCGGGCGGCACGCGCAGCATCGCGTAGATGAAGGCGGACATGTCCGGGTCGGTGGCGCGCGCCGCGGGATGGAGGACCGAATCGATGTTGTAATGCGCCTGGATGAGCGCCTTGAGTCCGACCTCTCCAGAGCTGCGGAGCAGCGTCTGGTAGGTGCGGATGTACATCTCGACTTCGCGCTTGCCAGCCTCGTGCTTGCCCTCGGACGACAGCTCGCCAGTCACCGATTCCAGCGGCCCGGAGCCGCCCAATTGTCCACTCTTTGTCTCGGCCACTGGCCCTACCCCTCTATCCCCCGCGCGCCTCACGGCGCGCATCGCGCCGGGTCGCGGCCATTATACCCGACTGTGGTCGCGAGGGGCCAGCACGGCGCCGGACGGGGGATGAGAAGCAGCGGAGGGCATGGGTGCCCCCCGCACCGTGGCGCTAGCGATCAGGCAGTCCGGCGGGGAGCGTGATCCGCCCAGCGCCCACCAGCGTGTCGGCCATGCCATAGTAGACGTCCACGCGCGACCCGGGGGCGGGCGGTGTCCGAGGGTCGAGCCCGCACGGGAACACCACGTTGTCCACCACGCCCTGGCGCTCCTCGTCGGTCGCGGGCTCGAGGATCGGCTCCTTGGAGCGGTAGAGGATTCGCCGTGGGTCCGCGCGATCGAGGACCATCGCCCCGGCGCTGTAGATCAAATGCCGCTGGTGCGGATCCTCGGGCGAGACCGCGTGGATCTCACCGAACACGCCATGGTAGATGAGGAGCCAGCCCAGATGGGTGAGCAAGGGAGGCGCGCCCGCGCCGATCTTCACGTTCTCCCAGCGGGCTTCGGGAACAGCCAGCTGGCGATGCTGTCCAAAGCGCGTCAGCGCGCCGATGTCTTGGCGCGCCGCCAGCGGGTCCGCATAGGAGATCCACAGCGATTCGCGCTCGTCGCGCACGCCGGGCGGTACCCGCCGTTCCACCACGCCGTCATGGTGCGAGACCAGGTAATTCGGCCGGTGGATCAATGCGAGCATCGGACGGCCCTCGGGTCCCATGACAGGCTCGGGGAAGACCACCGCGTCCTTGTTGTGGTATTCGTTCCAGTCGATGCCGTCGTCGGGCGCGAAGTCCACGATGCCCAGGCGTGCCCAGTGGAAGAGGTCGCGCGAGACCGCCAGCGCGATCCGTGGCCCGAGCTTATTGAGCGCCGTGTACGTCATCACGTAGGCGTCCAGCAGCGGGATGTAGGTGACGCGTGGGTCCTCCACCCCGCCGCCCCAGCGCGGTGTCTGCTCGTAGGGCTCTCGCGGCTCCAGCGCGATCCCCAGGCGCTCCACCCCGGATGGATTGCCGTCGCCGTCGAAGACGACGCGCGCGATGGCGATGCGCGAATAATTGCCCTCGGCGACGATGCGCGGGAAGAGATAGAGCTGGCCATCACGACCGCGCGCGCAGGCCGGATTCAGCGCCCCCCATTCCTCTTGGGGGTTGTCCGGGCGTGGCCGCATGATGACGCCCAGGCGCGTGATGGCAAACGGGTCTCGCTCGGGCTGCGGTGCGTACACGACTTCATCCCTCCGGCCAGCGCTACGACAGAACATACGGTGCGTAGGTGCACGGCCAGCCGCGGGGATGCGCGCGGTACGCCGCTGTACCCGCCCGCCGCCATGTGCCGAGGTTCCCAGGGAGTTCCGCGCCGTCGCGTCCCCCGCGAGTCGCTCTTACTAAAATCATACGAACGGATGGGCGTCTGGCAACATGCCGCCAAGATTCTCATTCCCGCGACCGCGAAGGTCCCACGCCCATAGCCCGTTCGTCCACGCATCTAGTACTGGATACGCCGCCGCATGATCGCATCAGGGAGAACGCTCGGTCAGGGCGCATGCTCGGTCAGAGCGCCGCCTGCGAACCGGCCCCGTCGCGGGCTGCCGCGCCCCGTAACGCGTCGGGCAGGGCGGTGGGCAGCGTGAGCCACCCGACACCGGCGCTCTCGGCCATGCCGTAGTACAGGTCCACCCGCGCCCCCGGCGCGGGTGGCGAGCGCGGATCGAGTCCGGCGGGGACAACCAGGTTGCGGAAGGCGCCTGGCCCGCCTTCGCGCTCCTCCCTGGTAAGAGGTTCCAGGATTGGCTCCGGCGACCGGTAAAGCATGCGCCGTGGATCGACGCGGTCGAGCACCATCACCCCGGCAGAGGCGACCAGCCGCTTCTGCGCCGGGTCGCGCGCCGTCACCCGGTGCGCCTCGCCCCCAACCCCAGTGTAGACGAGCAGCCATCCCAGGTGTGTCAGCAGCGGTGGTGCCAACGCCCCCAGCCGCACACGCTCCCAGGTCGCCTCGGGCGCGGCCAGCGGCTGATGCTGGCCAAAGCGTCGCAGCGCGGAGTTGTCGTGGCGCGCCGCCTCCAGGTCGATGTACGAGATCCACAGTGAGCCGCGTGGATCACGCACGCCCTCGGGCAGCACCCGCTTCACGGTTCCGTCCGCGTGGTGCACGAGGAACCGGGGACGATGGATGAGCGCCACCGCCGGGCGTCCGTCCGGAGCGGCGACCGGCTCGGGGAAAATGGTGCCGTCGCCATCGGCGTGGGCGTTCCAATCGATCCCGCGCTCGGGCGCGAAATGCGCGAGGCCCACACGCTCCCAGGTCCGCAGGTCACTGGACATCGCCACGGCGATCCGGTCGCCGAGGAGCCCGCACGCGGTGTAGACCATCACATAGCGGTCGAGCGCGGGCACGTAGGTGACGCGCGCGTCCTCCACACCGCCGCGCCAGCGTGCCGCGCGCTCATAGCGCTCCGTGGGCTCGAGCGCGGTGCCCAGGCGCTCGACATCCATCGGATTGCCCTGGCCGTCGAACCGGACACGCGCGCGGCCAATGCGCGAATAATTCCCCTCGGCGACGACCTGCGGGAAGAGATACAGCTCGCCATCGCGTCCGCGCACGCACCCTGGATTCAGCACACCCCAGGCCTCGTGTGGGTCGCCCGGCGCGCGCCGCATGATCGCGCCCAGCCGGGTCACCGCGAAGGGCGGCGCGGCGTCGCGTTTCGCGGGCGCGTGCGTCTCACCCAGCGGCGATCCGCCGCGCGGCTGAGACCAGGCATGATCTGGGCCGTGCGAGATAGCCATGCTACCCCCTTCCGCGCGGGCGGGCACCAATGCCCGCATACGCCAGACCTCGCGGCCGCGGGCGCCGCCTGAGTATACCGCGGCCCCCCGGATGCGCGTCCACCGGAACGAGTATACCTCAGCTTGCCGAGACCGAGTATACCGTATTGCGCCAGATGAGACCGAGTATACCGTATTGCGCCAGATCAGCATAGTGCGGGCCACGCCAGGGCGGCGAGAGCAACCAAGGCAACGTCGCGGTTGACGCGCGGCGTGTCGAATGGTACACTTCAACGGGTCCCGGTGGGGCCAAGTTGCGCCAAGGTAGCTCAGTTGGTAGAGCACGGCACTGAAAATGCCGGTGTCGGCGGTTCGATCCCGCCCCTTGGCACCAAGACCCATCCGTCGATATCGTCCAATGTCTGGCGCCCACCCGGGGCGCCATTTGTGTTGGTCTTCGGCCTTGTGACGATACGCCTTGCCGCGGTCTCGCGATGACTGGACTCTTCCTCGACCAAGCGATGCACGAAGTGCGGGCGCGACAAGCCGCTCGAAGCACGTGGCTACCTCATCCTCGGCGACGCGTACGACCCCGCGCGCTACACCGTGACCGCCAAGATCGAACCCAAGTAACCGCTCACGGTGCGGCGGTGACATCGGCGACTAGAGCCGCCACTTGGTCCCGCGCCTCGGCCGACGTCCACGCCACACGCAGCCGGCCCTGGGCCACCTGGCGCGCGAACACGGTCACCGGCGCGTCCCACCCCAGCAGCACGACGGGGCGCCCGCATTTCAGCGCCAGCGCGATCTCCGAGACCGTGCCGGGGCCGCCGGGGCACGCCACCACCACGCGGCTGGAAAGCGCGTTGATGGCGTTGCGCGCGTCGCCCATCCCGGTGAGAATGGCGATGTCCAGATGGGCCGAGACCTCGCCCGGCCGATCCTCGCGACCAGGCAGCACACCGATCGTCAGACCACCGGCCGCGTGAGCGCCTCGCGCCGCCGCCTCCATGATCCCGACCGGGCGGCCGCCGCAGAGCAGCACCCAGCCAGCCGCCGCGGCCAGGCGGCCGAACTCCTCGGCCAGCCCGCACTCAGCCGGTGTCGCGTCGTCGCCACCGCCCATGACGCCAATCAGCGGGCGCCGGGGCATCGTCCGCATCGAACCGCCCTGCATGTCACCCGCCCTTCCGCCGCGGACGCGAGCCGCGGCGCGGCGCGCGCGGCGGAGGTGCGGGTGGGATGACGATGCCCGTCGCTGGGTCCCGATCCCAGCGCGGACCGTGTGGTCGCGGCGCGCGCGGTCGGTACCACGGGCGGTCGTTGGCCTTCGCCTGTGTGGTGTCTGGCTCCGCCTCAAGAACCCCGGACGGCATCCTGTCACCCGCCCTCGCATCCGGGTCAGCGCCACTGGTGGCGGCCGCGTAAAGGCAGCGGCAACCGTGCGCGTACATACAATCAGGCACCGGAATTTTGGGCGCGGCCGCCAGCGCATAGACGCCCGCCGCGGCGCGACAGGCCGGGCAGGCATCGCGCGCGGGACGGAACGCGACGGTGGTCGCCCCACTGGCGCGCAGCTC
>JANWHL010000086.1 GCA_025450405.1 Ktedonobacterales bacterium | reverse complement strand
TGTTCCCCCGCTCGCTGGCCGGCGGCCGGGCGAGCGAGAAAGGCGCAACCCCAAGATGAAGCCCGCGCTCGCGTACACCCTCGGCGTCATTGGCTGCGTCGTCTGCCTGGCCATCGCCGTCTATTACTGGACGCCCATGGACACGGCCCACTTCCTCTCGTCACACGGCCCGCACTACCGCGACACGCTCCACGCCATCGCGTTCGCCGTCGCGGGCATCGCCTGCCTCGTCGCCGCGCGCTTCGCCGCCAATGCCGGTCGCGCGCCCACGCGCTAAGACTCGCGATCGAACCACGCGCATCCCCCTGGCATCCCCAGCGCATCGTCCTCACCCCTGGGCGCGAGCATCGCGCCGCCCACACGTCCACGAGCCCTGGCTCGATGAGGAGACACACTACCAGCGATGGATCTATTCCACGTCCTGGTCCTGGCCCTGCTCCAGGGCCTCACTGAGCTGTTCCCCGTGAGCAGCCTGGGTCACACCGTCATCATCCCGGGCCTGCTCGGCTGGCGGGAGACCCTCACCAGCCCAACCTTTCTGCCGCTCGTCGTCACCCTCCACCTCGGCACGGCGATCGCGCTCCTCACGTTCTTCTGGCGCGACTGGATCGCCCTGCTGCGTGGCGGCGCGCGTGTCCTGGTCGCCGGCCGCTTCACGCCCGATGTGGACCCCCAGGGCTACGGGCGCCAGCTCGCCCTGGTCCTCGTCGGCTCCATTCCCGCCGGACTGATCGGCCTGCTGCTGCAAAACCCGCTCGAGCGGCTCTTCAGCGAGCCGGTGCTCGCCGCGGGATTCCTGGTGGTGAATGGCGTCGTCCTGCTCGGCACCGAGCATATCCTGGAGGGACGGCGCGCCGCGGCGCCCGCCCTGGCTGGGCAGAGCGCCGGGGGGCACGGCGTCTCGCTCGGCGCGACCGCCGCCGCGGCGCGCGGTGACACGCGGGATCAGGGGCGCGATCAGCGGCACGCCACCGGATTTGCCGAGGCGGGGATGGGCGCGACGGCGGGCGAAGCGGTCGGCAAGTCGCTCGCCGACATGAGCTTCACGCAGGCCGCGGTCATTGGCCTGGCGCAGTCGTTCGCGCTGCTGCCCGGCATCTCGCGCTCGGGCGCCACGATGGTCACCGGACTGGTGAGCGGGCTCTCCCACGAGGCGGCGGCGCGCTTCTCCTTCCTGCTGGCGACACCCATCATCGCGGCGGCCGGGCTGCTGGAGGTGCCCAGGCTCCTCCATGCCGGCGGCCAGACGCTGGCCTACGCCGCGCTCGGCGGGGTCGTGGCGGGCATCGCGGCGTACCTCAGCGTGCGCTTCCTCATGCGCTACTTTCAGACCAACCGGCTCAACCCGTTCGCGTGGTACTGTATCGTCGCTGGGTGTCTGGCCTTTGTGTACTTCGCGGCGCAGTCCTTCGGCGTGCTGCCCCACTGATGCCGGTGGACCCGCACGTGCGGGACGGATGGAACAGGGCGAGCGGGCGCAGAGCGCCCGCGCCGTGAGTGACGGAGGGCTGGATACGGGCGGATGGCAACGCGAGCGCATCGTCGACGCGCTGCGCCGGGTGGTCTCGCCGCGCTGGTTCTTCACGTTGGCCTACTGGCGCGGCATCAAGCCATGGGATACGGGCATCACCCCGCCCGAGCTGGTGCGCACCGTGGAGGGCAACGGTCCCGAGCGGGCAGCGCCGGGCCGCGCGCTGGATCTCGGCTGCGGCACGGGCACCAACGGCGTCTACCTGGCCCGCCACGGCTGGGAGGTCGTAGGCGTTGACTTCGCGTCGCCCGCCGTCGCCCGGGCGCGCGAGCGGGTCGCCCACGCGGGGACGCTCGCGGGCAGGGTCCGGTTTCTGCGCGGCGACGTGACACGGCTTGCCCGGCTCGATCTCGGCCCGCCGTTTGACCTCATCTTCGATCTGGGCTGCCTTCACGGGCTGGCGCCGGAGGATCGCTCGCGCTACGCGGCGGGCCTTGCGAGCGTGAGCGCGCCGGGCGCGTGCTTCCTGCTCTACGCGTTTGGCCCGACGCGCATCCGCGGGCGGTCCGCCGGGCTTACCAGCGAGGAGGTGGGCGCCGTATTCGCCCCCGCCTGGGTTGTTGAGCGCGTCGAGCACGGCGTTGACCGCGGCGACCGCACGTCCGCATGGTACTGGCTGCGCCGCGTGGGATGACGGAGAGAGATGTCGGAGAGAGCGGATGCGCGGTAGGGGCGAATCTGGTACAATCCGCATGTGTACGCTCGCTGGCCGCGGGCCGAGGCGCGATGACGCCTGCGCGCCCGGTGGCGCGAACCCGCGGGCGCGACGCCGGGCGGACCCTCAGACGACGACGCGGCGATCCGGAACACCGCCGACGTGGCATGACTGAAGCGCGACGCATTTGGGAAGGGATGGAGCAATGGAGTGGGGCTCGCTAGTTCCCCTCGTCCTGGTGGTGATCTTCTGGATGATCATCTTCGTGATCGCCGTCTCGCTGACGCGGCGATTCCTCCACGGGGTGGGAGAGCCGGTCGCCGACGATGAGGAAGGCCCACTGCCCAATGGCGCGGGGCCCGCGAACGGCAGCCACGCCGCCACGAGTGGGACGATGACCGCGCCCGCCCCGTAGTCGGGCTCTCCCAGTCGATCCCTTTCCGGCCCGCGCGGACTCCCCCCTGGACTCCGCGCGGGCCGGGCGCATTGGCGGCCGAACGATTGCACGACCGGCGCGCCGCGGAGAGCACGGCATGGCGAGCACGGACGAGCCTCCGGCGGCACGAAGCCGGGCGACCATTGTGCCGGCGGGCGAGGGCGCGCTGTTGGTGCGGCTCGGCCGTCGCAGCACGCCCGCCGCGCACCAGCGTGTGCTGGAGCTGCTGGCAGCGCTGGATGCCGCTCCGCCGCCGGGCCCGCGCGACCTCGTACCGGCCTATGCCTCGGTACTGGTGCACTACGATCCCCTCGTGGCCGACCGCGCGATGGTCGAGACCGCGATCCGCGCCGCGCTCGCCACCGCCGCCCCCGTGGGCGTCGGCGAGCGCGGCGCACGGCCTGGGCGCGTGGTGCGCATCGGCGTGCGCTATGGCGGCGAGGATGGCCCTGATCTCGCCGATGTGGCGCGGATGGTTGGGCTCGCGCCAGACGAGGTGGTGCGCCGCCATACGCGCGGCCGTTATCGGGTCTATTTCCTTGGCTTCCTCGCCGGCTTCCCCTATCTCGGTGGCCTCCCCACCGCCCTGGCCGTCCCGCGCCTCGCCACGCCGCGGCCGCGCGTGCCCGCGGGCAGTGTGGGCCTCGCGGGGAGCCAGACGGGCATCTATTCCGTGGCCAGCCCCGGCGGCTGGCGCCTCATCGGCCGCACGCCCGACGCCCTCTTTGATCCCGCCGCCGACCCGCCCGCGCTGCTGCGCCCCGGCGACGCGGTGCGGTTCTACGCGCTCGGGGGAGACGAGGAACGAAGACACAATGAGGAAACTGAGGACACTGAGGGACAGAGAGGGTATGAATCAACCGCCGAGGTCGCGCAGAACGCCGAGCGGAGAACGGAGACCTCACCCCCAATCCCTCTCCCACGGGGAGAGGGGAGCCGGAGGGAGGGGCGCGACGGTGCCCACCTCAACGGTGCTCAGGCGGAGGGGAATGGCGTCGCCGCGCTGCGGGTGGAGCGGCCGGGGCCGCTGGCCACGGTGCAAGACCTCGGCCGGTGGGGCTACGCGCGCTACGGGGTCTCGGCGGCTGGCGCCGCCGACGCGGATGCGCAGCGGCTGGGCAATGCGCTGCTCGGCAATCCGCCCGGAGCCGCGGTGGTGGAGCTGACACTGGGTGGGGCGGCGTTCACCGCGCTGGCGTCGTGCGCCGTCGTCCTCACCGGCGCGCCGTGTCCCGCGCGCGTCGCTGGCCGCCCGCTCGGGATGGGCACGATCGCCGCGCTCACGCCAGGCGAAACCCTCGTCCTGGATAGGCCCCTCGCCGGCGTGCGCACCTATCTCGGCGTCGCGGGAGGCGTCGCCGTCCCGGCTGTGCTGGGCAGCCGCGCCACCGACGTGCGCGCCGCCTTGGGTGGCCTGGCGGGACGCCCACTGCGCGCCGGAGATGTCATCCCGGTGGGTCCACCATCCGCTGATCCCGCAACGTTGGCGGGGCGGCGAGCACCGCCGGACCCCGAGCGTCGGATGCCCGCGGACGGCGTCTGGACGCTCCGTGTGCTGCCGGGTCCCCACGCGGCCAGTACCCGACGCGCCACGGTGGCCGCGGGCACGCCGGCCGGCAACCTGGCCGCGCTACTCGCCGGAGCGTACCGCGTGGACCCGCGCTCGGACCGCGCGGGGGTGCGCCTGGCACGGCGCGGCCCGGAGGGCGCGGCGCGACCCGAAGGTGGCGAGACGATCTCAGAGGGAGTGCCGCGCGGTGCCGTGCAGGTCCCCCCCGACGGCGATCCGATCCTCCTGCTCGCCGACCACCAGACCACTGGCGGCTACCGGGTCCCGGCGGTGGTCATCGCCGCCGACCATTGGCGGATCGCGCAGCTGCGTCCGGGCGTGCCCGTGCGCTTCGCCATGACGACGCCGGAGGAGGCGATCGCGGCGCTCCGTGCCCGGCGGGCATGGTTGGAGGGTCTGGGGTCCGGCATGGAGGACGCTGGCGCGCCGGATGCGGCCCTGTTGGCGCGCGGCTTCGCGGAGTGGAGCGAGGAGGACGATGGTGACGCGTGAAATCGACCTGAACTGTGACGCGGGCGAGTCGTTCGGTCCGTGGCCGATGGGCGATGACGACACGCTGATCCCGCTGATGACGTCCGTGAGTGTGGCGTGTGGCGCCCACGCGGGCGATCCCCAGGTGATGCGCCGGACCATCGAGCTGGCCGGCAGGCATGGCGTGGCCGTGGGCGCGCATCCCGGCTACCCCGATCTCCAGGGGTTCGGCCGGCGCTCCTTGGGTCTGGGGCCGAGCGAGGTGCGCGATTGGCTGCTGGCGCAGATCGGCGCGCTGGCGGCGATCGCGCGCGCATGCGGGGTCGCGCTCCGGCATGTGAAACCGCATGGCGCGCTCTACAACGCGGCGGCGGACGATGCGGTGCTGGCCGAGGCCGTCGCGGAGGCCGTGCGTCTCTTCGATCCGGCGCTGATCCTCATCGCGCGCGCGGGGTCCATCCAGGTGGAGGCCGGACGCGCGGCGGGTCTCCAGGTGGCTGAGGAGGCCTTCGCCGACCGCGGCTACGATGCGGGGGGACGCCTGCTCCCTCGCGCCGATCCCGCCGCCCTCGTGCGCGATCCCGCGGCCGCCGCGCACCGCGCGGTGGAGATGGTCAGTCGCGGAGGAGTATTGGCCGCCGATGGGACCTGGGTGGCGCTCCGCCCGCGCACGCTCTGCGTCCACAGCGACACGCCGGGCGCCGCGGCCATCGCCGCCGCGGTCCGCGCCGCGCTCGTCGGCGCGGGCATGCGTCTCGTGCCGATGAGCGCGCCGACCGAGGGTCCGGCCTGACGCCCCCGACCCGCACATCGCCCCACCACCTGGGGGGCGTCCCTGCCCCCCGCGCGCAGATTGGCCGTCCGTGGCCTTTGGGGTGAACTCGCCTCCGTGCGTCAGCCGCACCCGTTACCGCCCATAGGCTGTCCACACTCCGTCCGCGTAGCGCAGCAGCACATTGCCCGTCGTGGTGTGCGCACCGCCGGTATCCAGATAGGTCGCCACCGCCCAGCACTCGCCATCCGCCAGGGGCACCACGACCTGAAGGTAGGTGATGTCCTTGAAGGGCCACGGCAGCGCCTGCCACCGGCCGCCGCTCAGGCGATAGGCGGCGTCCTGGAAGTTCGGCTGTGCGCGGAAGGGCGAGTGGCCCGTCGAACTCGCGAAGGCCCAACCCATATCAAGGTCGAAGAGGGTGACATACGGCGTGTCGTTGACACGCGCATCGTCCAGCACGGTCGTGCGCGTCCAGCTCGTTCCATCGTAGTGCATCGCGAAGTTGCGCAGCGGCGCTTGTGGGTGGGTGGGATCGTAGCCGGCGCTGCCGACGCCCCAGCCGTCCGTGGGCGAGTTGAATCGCAGGGACATGATGGCCCCTGGGACTCGGACCGTCGTCCACGTCCCCGCGCGGTAGTGCACCACCTCGGGCGGCCCGCTCACCCCGTATGGGATCATCCAGAACTCGTCCGGCCCCGCCGGGACGACCGGCCCGCATCCTTGCGGGCAGATCTCCGGCGCGCAGCCCACCGTGGGGCAATCCAGCCGCGTCCAGGCACCGTGCTGGTAGTGGTAGAGAAAGCCGCCCGTCCAGAATTTCCGCGCCTGGCCCGGCTGTTTGTCGACCGCGCTCAGCCAGCCCTCGCCGGCCGAGAGCATTACGATGCCGCCGAAGCCCACTTTGCTCGTGTCCAGGCCGGGAATCGTGATCTGGAGCCAGCCGGTCCCGGTGTAGTGCAGCAGGATGTCGCGCTCGCCGCTCAGATCGGAGCCGGATGCCCACGCGTCGCTGGCCGAGACCACCGCGAGGGAGTCCAGCCCCATCCCCGGCAGCGCCGGCCCCTCCTGGACCCAGCGGCAGTGGCTGTAGTGCAGGATCAGGCTGGTGATCGACTGTTCGGGATTCCCCAGCGAGCCAACGGCCCAGCCCTCGTCGGGCGACGTCATCGCGATCCGGGTGATGTACGCCTCGCGCAAGGAAGGCGCGCTGATCTGGCCGGGTGCGCACGCGGTGGGTTGTCCGCCGACCGTCGTCTGCCCGCGCCCGTGCGCCTGAGGATGGCGCTGGTTGGCCAGGAGGGCGAAGAGCGCGCCGCCCAGCGCGATGATCAGCAGCGCCGCCACCGCCGGCAGGGCCCGTGGCCGCCGGGCGGGCGCGCGCGGCACCGTGAGCGGTCGGCTCTGGATCGCTTTACCGCGCGCCTGCCCCTGCGGTCGCTGCCCCGTGGCGAGTGGTCCGTACACGTCAAGCACGTGCCGATCGTGCCGATCGTCATTCGCGGTCGCGCCACCGATGGTCGTTGGTCGTTTCGGGTCCGTTTCCATGCCCACAATTCCTTTCTCCACGATTCCATCCATTCCGAGGCCGTCCATTCCGGGCCCGCTACGATCGCGAGTACCAAAAGCGCGCTCCCAGCCCGGTGTCAGTTCGTCAGCGTCCACTCCCTCGCCCGCCCGGGCGAAGGCCACCTGGATGATGGCCTCAGGGTCGGGCGCATCCGCCTCCAGCGCCGCCGAGTAGCGGCGCAGGCCAGCGTCCATGCGCTCAAAGGTGGTCCGCCTCGCCTGGCAGCGCGCGCAGACGGCCAGGTGGGCGCCCGCCGCGTCCTCGTCCGCGGCGCTCAGCGTCCCGTGGCCCAGCAGCGGCAGCAGCGGAGCATACGCCGCGCAGTCCGCCTCCGGCGCGGGATAGGCGCCGGCATCCGCACCATCCGGCCTGGTCATCGGCGTTCCTCCACTGCTGCGGTGTTCTCCGCCCTATAGGCCACGAGCAACCGCTGTTTAGCCCGTGCCAGCCGCTTGGCGACCGCCTCTGGCGACGCGTCGAGGATCCGCGCGGCCTCGACGGCCGTGAAGCCATGGACCACGAGCAGCAGCAGGCACGCCGCGTCCTGCTGGCCGAGCGTCCCGAGCGCGCGCTCCATCGCCTCGCGCTCCACCACCATGTCGTCAAATGCCCCCACGGCCAGCTGTTCGTCCAGCGCGGAGTCGTCGAGGCCAGGGAGCGTTTCCCACTGGATCACCTGGCCGCGGCGGCGGACGTCGATCGCCCGGCGATACGCCACGCGATAGAGCCAGCGGCGCATGTTGACCTCGGGCCCGCCGGCCACGAACGGCGGTGTGGCGCGTTGCGCCGCCTCCCACGCCGCGCAGAACGCGTCTTGCGTGAGGTCGTGCGCCTGCTCGCGGTCGCGCACGAGCCCGCACAGGAACGCGTGCAGCGGCCGGGCGTGGCGCCGCGCCAGCGCGGAGAACTCCGCGGCGGAGAGCGGCAGCGGAGGCGCGGGCGGCGCCTCGGGTCGTTCCATGACACCTGCTTTCCGTCGGCGCCGGGCCGGCCGCGCTGGCCGCCCCGGAAGGGTGCTCATCCTCTCACCGGCAGAGTCGAGCGACGGCCATGAAATTGGACACATCAATCTGAACTTCACGAATTTCGCGACGGACCGCGCGACGAACATCCCCGCGCACCGCGCGACGGGTTCACGAATCCGCGCCACAACGCGCACCATAGGACATAACGAGAAGCCATTCGAGACGCGACGCGCGGTGGCGATTGCCCCACGCCATGGCGTAAGCTACGTCGGCTGAAGTCCCGAAGACATTTGGAGCCCGGCGAGATGGCTGGACCCGTGCGCCGACCATGCCGGCCGCCGCAACGCGCGCGACCGGCGTATGACGCGTGGACCTCGTCAGGCACACCCCACAGGAGGAAACATTTGTCCAAGCAGTACCGGCAGGCGCCGCCGATGTCCATCGACCCGAGCAAGCACTACACGGCCACGTTCCACACCAATCGGGGTGACTTCACGGTGGAGCTCTTCGCCCAACAGGCACCCCAGACCGTCAACAACTTCGTCTTCCTCGCCCGCGACGGCTTCTATAACGGGACGACCTTCCACCGCGTGATCAAGGGTTTCATGGCCCAGGGCGGCGACCCCACCGGCACGGGCACCGGCGGTCCCGGCTATCAGTGGGACGACGAGCGGAGCGCGCTCGCCTTGAAGCACGACGGCGCCGGCATGCTGAGCATGGCCAACGCCGGCCCCAACACCAACGGCTCGCAGTTCTTCATCACGTTCGGTCCCACCCCGCACCTCAACGGCAAGCACGCCGTCTTCGGCAAGGTCGTCGGCGGCATGGACGTGGTCAACGCCATTCGCGAGCGCGACCCGGGGCGCGACCGCCAGGCGGGCGACACGATCCAGAGCATCGACATTTCGGAGCGGTGAAACGAGGTCGGTGATGGATCTCCAGCGGTACGACGATGTCGAGGCGTTCGCGCGCGCGGCGGAGCCATTCCTCGCGGCGCGCGAGGCCGAGCACAACCTGCCGCTGGGGATCCTCACCGGCCTGCGGCGCCAGCCGGCGATGTACGGGACGCCGCCGTACCTGGCGGTGGTCGCGGAGGGCG
>JANWHL010000085.1 GCA_025450405.1 Ktedonobacterales bacterium | reverse complement strand
GCGCGCTCAAGGCCCTGTGGACCAGTGGCGTGGCGGTCAACGATGTGGATGTGGGTGTGCTCGGTCCTTTTCAGGATGACTACGGCAACATCGTCATGTCCGCTTATGGGTCCGCGGATGTCACGGCACGGACGGCGGCAACCCTGAAATGGGACAGCTTAACTCCGGAGGCGGCGTGGAACGCCTACACCTACGTATTCCTGGCGCCGAGCTACGGGGCCGGCCAATACTGGGGTCTGCCCACGCCCACACCGTACCCCACCGTCTGACGGCCCACACCTGCGGCCGCCGTGTGGCGCGGTCGGCTCAGCACGGCGCGAGGGCCACCTCCGCCGTCCCGGCGTCGGCGATCACGACCACGTGCGCGGGGCCAGTGGCCGGCGCCGCCAGCGCGAACGCGACGCTGCCGTGCGCCGTGAGCCGGCCCGCGAGCGTGGGCCGCGCGGCACCCGCACCCTTGGCCGTCACCAGCGCCAGCGCGCTGCCTGGCACATCCGGGCTCCCCGCCGCCCAGGCGACCGCCGTCGGCCCGGTGTTCTCGAGCGTGAGGGTGCGCGGCGTCGTCCCGCAGGCCGCGACGGTGATCACCAGCGTGCCGAGCTGAATGGGGCCGCTAGGGATCGGGACGGCCGTGATGGTAGGCGTGGGCATCGACGTGGCCGTGGTGGCCGGGCCCGGGAGATAGCCGCGGATCGGCACCCAGGACGGCACATCCCCCGCCGCGACGGGATACGTCACGGCGGCTCCCATGACCGCGCTGATCACCACCGCGGCGGCCAGCCCGATCCAGCGCCAGGCCGTTCCCCGGCGGTGACGGAGCGGCAGCGGGTCGTCTGATAGCGGGCCGAGCGGGCCATCGTCCGGATCGTCGGGCACTGCCGGGACCACCGGCGGGGTTGATTCGGCGTCCGGCGCGGCCGTCTTGCCATTGGCCGGGGCCCGGTCGCCCGCCGGAGTGGGCGTCGGTGGCCGCGGGGCCAGCGTACCGGCCGAGGAGCCGCCCGCGATTGCGGGCCCAACCCGTACCGGCTCGGTGGGCCGGGTGCCCGTCTGGGTGGCGGCCGCGGCGGTGGACTTGCCAGCGCTGGCAGCGGTGCCAACGCCCACTGGCGCGCGCCCGCTGGCGCGCAGCACGCGGTCATACACGGCGCGCGCGATCCGCACCGCTTGCTCAGCCTGGTCCGGGGTGATCAGGCTGCGCGGCGAGTCGTGCGTGCGCTCGTTCCGCCGGTCGTTCATATCCAGGACGGTCCGGCGCACATCCCCGGTTTGCAGGCCGGCTTCCTCGCTGGCGCGCAACAGCTGCGGCATGCTGCCGTTCAGCGCGACCTCCTGCCAGCGCTGGCGCTGCTCTCCCGCGGGCGCGGCCGCCACACGCATCCAGAGGTACCCCTGGAGACTGTGCTTGATGGCCGAGACGGCATCGGCCAGGGCCGAGCGATAGAGCAGGTCGTCGCGGAAGAGGTTGTTGGCCTCCTGGAGGAAGGCCTGCGATTTTTTGAGATGCTCGTCGCGGCGCTGATCGAAGATATCTGGCATGCGCGTCCTCCGCCGAAGGAGATTATTGCTGAGCGGCACGCGCAGTATAGCAGGCCCCCTGGCTGATGCCAAGGGGCCAGAACAGGCTGAGTCATCCGTACCATACGTTGATCAACGCAGCATTTCACCCAATTTCGTCACGTCCATGTTACCGCCGCTCACCACCACCACCACGCGCTGGCCCGCGGTCACGGAGACCTTCCCCGCCAGCAACGCCGCCAGGGCCGCCGCGCCCGCCGGCTCCGCCAGCAGCTTCGCGCGCTCCAGCAGCAGGCGCATGGCATGGCGGATCTCGTCGTCGGTCACCAGCACCACCTCATCCACGTATCGCTGGATCGCCGCGAGGTTATGAGCGCCGGTAAACGGCGCCGCGAGGCCGTCGGCGATGGTGTCCGGTGGACCCAGCGTGACGGGCCGGCCGGCGGCCAGCGCCTGGGTCACCGTCGGCGCGCCCACGGGCTCGACGCCCACCACACGCGTCGCTGGCCGTGTCTCCTTGATCGCGAGCGCCACGCCGGAGATCAGCCCTCCGCCGCCCACCGGCACCACGACCAGGTCGGGCTCGGGCAGGTCTTCGAGGATCTCGGCGCCAACCGTCGCCGTTCCGGCAATCACCATCGGGTCGTCGAACGGGTGGACAAAGGTCAGTCCACGCTCGCGCTCCGCCGCGTGGGCGCGGTCGAACGCCTCCGTGTTGTCCTTCGCTTCAAGGTCCACGGTAGCGCCATAAGCCCGAGTGGCCGCGACCTTGTTGGTCGCGGCGCCCATGCGCATGAACACGGTGGCCGGAATCCCGCGCGCGGCCGCCGCCCAGCTGACCGCCGCCGCGTGATTGCCCGCCGACACCGTGACCAGTCCCCGCCCGCGCCGCACCTCATCCAGCGTGGCGACCCGATTCAGGACCCCGCGCGCCTTGAACGACCCCGTTTTCTGGCGCTGCTCCTCCTTGAGATACAGATCCACCGGCGGCTGGACCAGGGCGCCCACACTGTGGGCAGTGGTGAGGGGCGTGCGGTGCGCCAGGCCGGCGATGCGGCCCCGCGCGGCGCGCACGTCGTCGAGCGTGGGCAGCGCGGGCCTGGATTGCTCGCGCGGGGATTGCTCGGGCGAGGATTGCTCGGGCGTGGTAGGCGTAGTCACAGCGGGCAACTCCCTTTCGAACGCGACGTCGAACCGCTCGCGACGCCAGCTTGTCTCCGCGATTGGTTCGTGGATTGTGGTATACTGCCTGCGGTACGGATGCGCAGGGTCGCGTGAACCGGCCGCGACCCAGGCATCGCCTGGTTGCGCGTGGAAGCGCGCCAGGGCCTCTCCCGCACGATCGTGCCCAGATTGGGCGCGAGCCAGTCTACGAGGAGGTCCCCGATGCGCTGCGACGAGTGTGGACGACCCATTCAGAGCGCGGAGATGTGGCAGCTCGCCGGCACCCGCAACGCGCCGCCCGCTCGCACGATGCAAATCCTCTGCCGCGATTGTCGCGTGTCGGCGGGTTCGCGTCCAATCGAGACGGTGGTCCAGTCCCCGGATGACGAAGGCGAGATGACCGGACAGTCCGCGTAGTGACAGCACGCAGTGCCGCCGTGTAGCCACCCCACGGAGTGCGACAGCGTACCGCCCGCAATGAGTGACACCCCTGTAGCATCCACACCAACGCGCGCCCCACCAGGCTCGCACCCACCTCCCTTGAGGCGCCGGACAGCGTCGTCCGGCGCCTCGACGCGTCCGACCGTTCGACGCGTCCGGGACCAACGTGCTGGGTACGGGCGTCCGCGCGGCGGCGCGGGCACGCGGCCTCAGGCGACAACACGCACCCGCTCCGGATTGCGCTCGTTCAGCACCGTCGCCCCACTCTCGGTGATCAGCAGCATGTCCTCCAGGCGCACGCCGCCCCAGTCCTCCAGATAGATCCCCGGTTCCACGGTGACCACGTGGCCCGGCTCCAGGTGCTCGATCTTGGCCAGGTCCGCGCTGGTGAGGCCGCGGTCGGGACGCGCTCGTGTCAGCGAGGGGAGCTCATGCACGGCCATGCCCACCCCGTGTCCCGTGCCGTGGAGGTAATGGTCGCCATAGCCCGCCTTCTCGATCACCTCGCGCGCCGCGTGATCCACGTCGCGCCCGCGGCGCACGCCCTCCGCCAGGGCGCGCTCGGCCGCCGACTGGGCTTCGCGCACGATGGCGTAGAGGTCCACCAGCCGCGGCTCTGGTTCGCCCAGCGTGATGGTGCGCGTGAAGTCCGAGCAATACCCGTCCGCGTAAGCGCCAAAGTCGATCAGCAGCGGCTCACCCGCGCGCACCTGGCGGTCGCCCGCGACGGCGTGGGGTTGAGCGGCATTTTGCCCGGCGGCCACAATCGTCGGGAAACTCGGCCCCAGCGCGCCCTGATCCACCATCAGGGTCTCGAGCCGCCGCGCGATCTCGCGCTCGGTCATGCCGGGCCGGAGCGTCGGCACCAGGCGCTCGAACGCCTCCTCGGCGATCGCCCCGGCTTTGCGAATGGCGGCGACCTCGGCGGGGTCCTTGAGTGCCCGGACGTGCTCGATCACACTCTTCGCGGGCACCATCTCCACGCGCGGGCCGCCGCGGCGGGAGCGGCGGCGGAGGGCGGTCCGCAGCCGGTCATAGCGCTCGTACGAGAAGTAACTCGCTTCGAACCCCAGCCTCTGAACACCATCCTCGGCCGCTGTCTCGGCGACGATCTCCCACGCCGAACGCGTATCAAAGCGCAGCACTTCGGCCCCGCTCGGCGTCACCGTGGCTTCTAGGCCGATGATCGCGAAGGTGGTCGTCACCAGGGCCAGACGCTTGGGGGTCACCAGCGCCCACCCCGCCGTCTCCACAATATCGTGGTCTTCGGTGGGGAAACCGGTCAGATAGCGCCGATTGTGGTGGTTGGCGACCAGCAAACCGTCAAGTTGTTCGCTTTCGAGGCGGACGCGCGTCTGGGCGAGGCGTCGTGCGTAGTTGGGCTGTGCGGTCTTGGGCTGCGTTGCCACGCTGGCAATCCCTTCTCGTCGCCGCGACCCGCCCGACTCGCCCAACACGGCGCCGGCCCACGCGCGGCACGCTCGTGGCCCAGTATGTCACACCATCACCCGTCGAAGATGAAGTCGTCGTCGTCGCTCTGGCGCGCTGCGCTCCGCCCACCGCCCAGATACGACCGCAGCCGATCGCGCACCAGCCGTACCACCCCGGTCAGGCGGCGTGTGATCGCCTGCGTCAGGGCACGACGGGCGTGCGCATACGGCGTACTCGCCTCGTCGGCGGACGCGCGGGCGCCGCCCCACCGTTCCGCGACGTAGAGCTCGCTCAGGCGGTGGAGCGGTTCGCTGGCTTCCGGAACCAGTTGGCCCACCGCGTCGGCGTATTCATACGGCGTCTGATTCGGCCGCGGCGGCACCCCCACCCAGGCGCCCAGTCGCGCTGCGCGACCGAACGCGGCCGCGATCGGTGGCAGGCCGCGATAGAGCGCGCGCCAGTAGATCGCGAACGCGGCGATCAGCAACAGCACGAGGGCGGCAAGGAACGCGAGGGAGATGCCCAGGTCGCGCAACACCGCGCCTCCCCCCCCCCCACCACCGCCGCCCAGGCTCTCGGTGGGCAGCGGGCGCGAGCCGCGGGTCTTCGTCGGTTGGGGGCCGCCTGGCGTCGTGGTGCCGGTTGCGCCCGTCGCGGTGGCCGTGCCGCCTGGCGTGGCGCGGGTGATGACGTTGAACGTCTGCGTCGGCTCGAAGTCAATCCAGCCGTAACCCGCGAAATAGAGTTGCGTCCAGACGTGGGCATCGGTGCCGCGCACGACATAATTCTTCTGCACGTCGTCGAGCTGCCCGTTGGTAAAGCCCTCGGCGACGCGCGCGGGAATCCCGAGCGAGCGGGCCATCAGGGCCATCGCCGAGGCGAAGAAGGTGCAGAAGCCCTTCTTGTTCTGGAGGAACCAGACCACGGCATCCTCGTTGCTCGGCACCTCGCCGTTGTGCGTGCTGTAGGTGAAGACCCGCAGATGCGACTCGATCGCTATGGCGGCGTCATACATGGTGGTCGTGCCGCGCGTCCATTGCTGGGCAGTCTGCGCCACCAACGGGTCGATCGAGGTATTGTCGTTGTTCAGGTAGTCCGAGAGCACGTCGGGCGGATAGCTGCCGCCGCCAAGCCCCGGAAATGGCACATTCTCCAATTGCCCGATCGTGGCGGTGGGGACGTAGGACGACGCGGTGTAGCGCTGCCCGGCGATCAGGTCGTCCTGGCTGTAATAGGACGTGATCGTGTTGCCCTCCAGCGTCTGGGAGACGTCGCTGGGCACGCTGAACGAGGCTGGCAGGTCACCGGCAAAAAGCTGGCGTGAGCCAGTGCCGATGTGGGTCAGAAAGAGCGTCTGGTTGATGATGCGCACGTTGGACGTGTCGATGGGCAGCAGCTCATTCGCGCGGACGTTGACGGCGCGCCCAAGGCTCTGCGTCCAGACGTGGCCGTCGAACGTGTCAAACGTCTGCGTGACCAGGTATTGGTTCGGCGCGTCGCTCGTGTAGCGCAAGACCTCGGCGTTGGGGAGATCGACCGTCCCCTTGAGGGGGAGATTGCCGCTGAAGAAGCTGAGGCCGTTGCCATTGCCGGGCCCGTTGACACTGTTGAACAGACTCTCGAAGCGCTGCTCGATCGCCCCAAAGGGTCCGCGCGGATTGCTGAAGAACTTCGCGACCCCCGAGGTGGGGGATGCCGCGGGCAGCAGATAGGCCAGCAAGAGCACAATCACGGCGAAAATCGCCCCAGTCTGCATGACGTCCCAGCTCAGGTCGGGTGAGAAGCGCAGGCCACCGAGGCGCCAGTGGCGCATGTTCTCCGCCAGGCTGAAGCGGACGAGCAGGAGCAGGCCGGCGAGCAGGAAGAGGACGAGAAAGACCAATTTGTCGTCGCTGGCGAAATTCAGATTGATCAGCAGCACCACCCCGTTGGCGATGAGCGCCAGCAGCGGCCGGTGCGAGCGCAGCACCAGCCACATGCTGATGTACGCCAGCAGGAAGCTCAGGACGGCCAGGAAGAGCAGAAAGATCGCGTTGTCGTTACTCGGCAGATTGTGGGTGGCCTGGTGATACCAGAGGCCCAGCCGGTTGAGCAGCGCCAACCGGTCACCATGGGTCGCGACGCTGGCCGTCTCCGCAAAGGCGACATAGCCGCCAAGCAGCGCGAAGGCCGAATGCACGTAATATTGGGGGATCAGCCGCTGCAGCGCGGCGACCAGCCCGAGGAACAGCCCCAGCACGGTGGTGGCGGTGAGGATGCCCATGCCTGGTGCCCAGGCCGGGGTCACACTCTGAATGCTCAGGATGGTGATGTAGACACAAAAACTCAGCAGGAACACCGCGAGCCAGCCATCTTCGGGCCAGAACAGAAAGATCGGGCGTGAGTTCCACGTCAGCATCAGCCGGCTTTCGGTGCCGCGGACCAGACGCAGAGGCACGCGCTCGCGCAGGCGCGCCAGCAGGCTCTGTTCGGTGGCCGGCACCGTTCCGTCGGGCCGCACCGGGGTGGGGGTGATGGTCTGCATCGGCCTCTCCTTAGCGCGGACCTCGCTCCAGCGCGCCGGCCACATCGTCGCCAAAGCGCAGGGATATCACCGGCGCGCCGATGCCCCGGAGGGCCTCCAGCGCGAAGGCGTTGCCGGGGTGGTTGCGATCGAAGCTCTGTGGGTCGAGGGTGATGACCAGCGGGTGGATGCCACGCCGCTGAAGGTGATAGACGGCGTCTGGCCAATCGCCATCGGCCGACGGCGTGATGATGATCAGCACGCTGTGGCGCGCCAGCCTCACCTCCTCGGTGGCCAGCGCTTCGGCCAGGCTCACGCGCGCGATCGGCCGCGCCACCGCCAGCAACTCCAGGATGCGGTCCAGCTGGCGCTGGCCGCGGTCAAGCTGGAGGATGCCCTCCGGCATACCCGAGATGCTGAGCGAGACGGCCAGCTCTTCCTGGCGCAGCAGGTAGGTGGCGATGCTGGCCGCGATGGTGACGGCGACTTCTTCGGTGGAGTCATCGCCACTGCCAGCCTGAGCGGCGGTGTCGAGGTCGATCAGGATGGTGGCGTCGATGGTCGGGTCGAGATCGAACTCCTTGACCATGAACTGTCCGTGCCGGGCGGTCGTCGGCCAGTGGATGCGCGTGAGCGGGTCGCCCGGCACATAGTCGCGGACGGTCACGACGTTCGTGGCCGTCTGCAGCGAGCGCCGCGAGCCCCGCCCGCGCCCCGGCAACACACCCTGGAAGAGCGCCAGCGTGCGCAGCGGCAGCACCGCTGGCAGCACCAGCAGCGGATACGCGGGAGCGAGCGGCAACGAGTGCTGGAACAGGCCGAGCGGGTCGCCGGTGGTCGCCTCGACCGGTCCCAACACATAGCGGCCGCGGCGGCGGCAGAGCGTGCGGGCGCGCCAGGTGATGCGCTTGTGCGGCCCGATGCTCGAAACATAGCCCGCGTGGTGTCCGGGGAGCGTCGAGCCGTCGCTGACCTGGACCCAGAGCTTGGGGAACCAGGAGCGGTTCTCGATGGCCAGGCGCTCCTCCAGGCGCTCGCCCACCGTGGCGCGCGCCACGGGTGTGGTGCGCGAGAAGGCGATGCCCTGCAGGCTGAGCGCCATCCAGACCGAGGAGAGCACGAGCGCGGCGGCCAGCCCGTACGCCAGCACGTACAGCGGCTTCCAGCCGGTCGCCACGGCCATGATCCCCAGGATCGCCGTCAGACCAGCGATCTGCCAGATGCGCATACGATCACCGTCTCCGATCGGCGGACCAGGGGCCGCCGGGCACGGGGACCGTGCCGATGATCTCTTCAATCACGGCGGGGGCGAGAATGCCGCGGACGCGGGCGGCCGGCGCCACAATCAACCGGTGCGCGAGCGTGGCCCGCGCCATGTGTTTCACGTCGTCGGGGATGACGTAATCGCGGCCCTCCAGGACGGCCCGCGCCTGGGTGGTGTGGAAGAGGGCGAGCGAGCCGCGCGGGCTGACGCCGAGATACACATTGGGGTGGTCGCGCGTGGCGGAGACCAGGGCCACGATGTACTCGCGAATTTCGCGATCCACGCGCACCTCGCGCACGTCGCGCTGAATGCCGACGAGGTCTTCGGCGCTCAGGATCTGCCCGAGGGTGTCGATCGGGTGCGAGCGTTGCTGCTGCTCGAGGATCTTGACCTCGTCCTCGTTCGAGGGATACCCCAGGTGGATGTTGAGCAGAAAGCGGTCAAGCTGGGCCTCTGGGAGTGGGAACGTCCCCTCGTACTCGATGGGGTTCTCGGTGGCCATGACGATGAAGGGAGTCGGCAGCCGATAGGTCTTGCCGTCCACCGTGATCTGGCCCTCCTCCATCGCCTCGAGGAGGGCCGATTGGGTCTTGGGGGTGGCGCGGTTGATCTCATCCCCCAGCACGAACTGGCTGACGATCGGGCCGGGGTGATACTCGAATTCGCCCGTCTTCTGGTTGTAGACCGAAACGCCGGTGACATCGCTGGGGAGCAGGTCTGGGGTGAACTGGATGCGTTTGAACGTGCAGCCGATGGAGCGCGCGACCGCCTTGGTGAGCACGGTCTTGCCGACGCCAGGGACATCCTCGATGAGAATGTGGCCGTTGCACATGATGGCGATGAGCGTGAGGCGTACCGCCTCATCCTTGCCGACGATCACTTTCTCTACGTTATCGATGACCGCCCGCGCGGCCGCGCTGACATCCTGCACCGAGAGTGCCGGTCGCTCGTCCAATTTCACGCCCGTACGCGGCACGCGCCAGTTGGGATGCCTGAGGTGTGGGGATCAGGTCGCCAACCGGCAGGTCGCGCCGCGCTCCTTTCTACACGCCTGGGCCTCTCCCCCCGATCCACCACCGCGGAGACCGCGCGGTTGGCGGCTGCGTGCCGTGGCGCCTCACTCGTCGAGCGGGCGGCCGCGACCCCCACTGCGCACGTGTCATACCAGACCGTGCCCCGTGGGGTCCATCCGGTAGCGCGCGAGCGCGAATGGCGGACCGTCGTGGTCCGCCTGATCTACGGATATATACGCCGATTGGGAACGAATGCTCTCATACACCTGGGTCACCGCGCGCCCATTGCTGGGCACGCCCATCATTATACGCGCCACATGCGCCCGACCCGCGGCGCTCCAAGACGATGGCTGAGCCACGCCCACACGCCCGACACCCCAACCACCGCTGGGACCGCTTCCCCGGCGGGAACCCGCGTGGCGGAACCTAACCGCGTGGCCTATAGTACACAGTGTGTTTCCCGCCCAACACCGCGCGCGGCGTCGGGCGCCCGGGACTCCATCGGCATCGGCTCGTGGTTTGGTCGTCGCACATTGAGAGGTTATGGACGTGGGCGCGGATGGCATAGTGGTGGATAGCGTGGCCGCGGATGGTGAATCCCTGGTCGCGACACTACCCCGCGCGAGACGCGGACGTCCGCCGGGGTATCGCCGCACGGATGCCGCGGATGCCCAAACCCACGAGCGCGTCTTGCGCCATGCCCGCGCGCTTTTCCTGCGCCGCGGCTACGCGGACGTCTCCGTAGGGGAGATCGCCGCCGCGGTTGGCGTCTCCAAGCCCACGCTTTACTACCACTTTGGGGCGAAAGAGGGACTCTACGCCGCGGTTCTGCTGGATGTACTGCGCGAGGTGGGTGGCTACATTCGGGCCGTGACGCAGGCGCCCCTCACCGTGGGCGAGCGGCTCTATGAGCTGGCGCTCGGCTACTTCCGCCATGCCGACACCACGCTGGAGCCAACCCTGCGCGACGCCGACGCGCTGCTGGGGCCGGATTGGGCGGCACGCGTCCGTACCATCTATAACGACGAAATCGTGGCGCCGATTGAGCGGATGGTGCGGACCGGCATCCAGTGTGGCGAGCTGCGGCCAGCCGACTCCCAGGTGGCCGCGCGGGCTTTTCTTGTCCTGCTCGATGGCTTCACCGCCAGGGGCGGCCACACCGCGCGCACCGATGCTGAGCATCAGGCCGTGGCGGCCAGCGTCATGACGCTCTATCTGGACGGCGTCGCGGTACCGCGCACCGCGCGTCGCTCGGTACTTTCTTCCTAAGCCTGACACGCCCGAGCGTGTACGGCGCCCGGCCGGTACTGGCCTAACCGTCCCGCGTCGTTGCGACCGCGCTGAGCACCATGCTACAATCGAGCCCTAGGCGTGGGCGGTGCACGCGCCCGGGTGACGCGCGCGCCGCTGGCGTGCCGGTGATCCCCGAACCCGAGGCGATTGGTGGAGGGCGGAGATGGCGAGGTCCAAGCGGCGGGCGAAGCGCGGCGGCATCGGGTCGGCTCTCGTCAATCTGATCAATCCGCTGCGTGACCCGAGTCTGCTGTTCGCGATCATCATCTGGGTGTTCGTCGGCGGGATCTCCTTGCGGCCGGTCTACAACTCGGCCATTCTCTTCGTCCTGATCTGGATCGCCGCCAAGTCCCTGCTCTGGTTCGCGGTCAACTTCATCTTCTCGTCAGCGTTCCTGCTGCGCAAAACCGGTTGGGTGATGCGCAATCCCCGACTGGCCTGGCGCCTGCTCGACGCTCTGGGCACGGAGGAGATCATCATCGGCGGTCTCCGGCCCGACATGTTCGCCACCGAAGAAGGCGGCCTGCATCCGGGCAATCTCGGTGGTGTGGTGGCCGCGGGCATGGGCGGTTACGGCCAGGGCTACGGCGCGATCGGCGCCGGCTACGGCCAGGGCTACGACGCGCAGGGCGGCGATGACTACGGTCAGGGCGGCGATGCCCGATCCGAAGAGCTCCACGAACTGCTGGGCTCGTACGCGCGCCTGATATCCGATTGGACACAGTTCACCGAGGAGAAGTGGCGCACCGTCAGCGATAGCCAGCTCGGATGGAAACCCCTGCGCGGCCGCTGGAACAGCTGGGACGAGATCTACGAGGACGCGTTCGCGGTCAACACCAACGACCCGATGGCCCAGGCCGCCCAGGCCGCTGGCGAGGCGATGTATCGCCGCTTCAACAACGCCCACGAGAAAGGCTCCGCGGCCAGCGCCGTGGCCTGTTTCCTCCGCGACCTGGACACCCTACACCAGGCGCTCGTCATGCTCGACGCTCCGGACGGCGCCGGCACGCCGCGACTTGGCGGCATCGGCCCGCAGCAGCCGATCTCCCAGCGCACCGGCAAGAACTCCTCGATCATCCGCAACCCCATGATCGTCGACGCCGAGTAACTTCCGGCACGCGTCGACTCCGAGTAAATACTGGCGCGACCGCAACCATCCGCCTCCCAGGGCGACCGCCGCCGTGGACCGGCGCGGGTCTTCGTGGGACTTTCGGGCCGCGTTCTTGCTACGGCTGAGGCAGCCGCGCCACCGCATCGTACATAATGTGCCCACGCGACGGGTACGCGCGTGCCGGCGGTGTGTCACGCCACCGCCTGGGACGGCACGGAGAAGTGAGCGACCGGATGGCTCTCGAAGACACTACCAGCCAGACGGCGAAACAGCGGCGAGCGATCCGCCTGAGGCTCGATCATCTCTCGGACTTCGTGCGCGTCCGCCCTCCCCACGCGCCGGCTGATTCGACGGCACGGCCGCCCCAGTCGCGTCCAACCGCCGACGAAGAGCCAGCGGCCAGTCCCTCCGCGGCGGACATGGACCGGGTCGCGCGGGACGCGGTCGCGCGGGACGCATCCACCACCACGGGACACTCCGTGGCACCCGCTCCACCTGATGCGGGTGCCCGCAACGACGCGCTTGATGACACGTCCGGTATGGAGCGCGCCGCGCACGAAGCCGCGTCCGGCACCACGGAGGCGCGGGCCGGGCGTGCCGCCAGCGCGACTGATCGCCCCGCTCCAGTCGCGCCAGCGTCGCCGGAGTCCGGCGACCCCTTGCGGCCAGACCCTGCGGGGCCAGAGACCTCGGGGCCAGGGCTGTCTCGGCCAGAGTCAGCCGGCTCAGGTGGGGACCGACCGCCGCTCCCGCCGTGGCCGCACGCGGCCTTCTGGACACACGACTCCGCTGGGCCGCACGTGGCCGGGCACTCCGTGATGGGCGGGGCGCGCGAGGTCGCGATCGCCAACCAAACCGAGCGGGCGGTGGCCCTCCGGGTGGCGGACTTTGGCGCGGCGGTCGAAGACCTGGCGAGTATGCTGGGTGGCATCGAGGGCGAGAATCCCTTGCTGGCCGAGTCGCTGCGCGGGGTGGTGCGCGATGCGCCGGATGTGGACGTGCGCACCTGGCTGCACGCGCTCCTGCATCTGGGTCGGGTTGCCGCGCCAGCCTTGCGCGACGCCTTATTTGCGGGACAGCGTCGGGCGGCGCGCGCCCGCGCGGACCAGCTGATCCGCGCGGCTCCCACCATCACGGGGTGCGCGCGCATCGCGGCGGTCCTGGCTCTCGGCACCGCGGACACGACAACTCCCGGAACGCCCGCGGAGGCCGCGCCGTTGTTCTTTGAGGCGCTCGCGACCAGCGCTTTTGCTCACTGCCTCGAACGCTTACGTGACGATCTTGGCGTCATCGAGCACTGGCTCGCCGAGGACACGCAAGCGGTGGCACCTATTCACCTGGAAGGTGCCAGCTCGTGGGCGTGGGCGCTGGCCCCGCGCCCGACGGATGGGCATTCCCGAACGGGCATGGTGCCATGGACGCCTACCCCGAACGCCCATGGCGGTGTTCCCGCCGTGACACACTTGCCGCTGTCGCCAGCCACTCGGGCACCGGTCATGCGCACACCGGTCGCGCGCACACCATCCATCGTCGGGCTGCCCACCCTCGACGACGCCGAGCGGGAGCCGCCAACCCGGTGGGAGACCACCACTGGTGCGGCCGTCGCCCGCCCAGCGGACCGCCGCCGCCGCTCCGCGTTCGGTGTGGCGCATCGTTTGCTCCCTGAGGCGGTCGCCGCGCGCTCCGACATTCGCCGCTTGTGGCTGCTGTCCACGGCGTTCTCGCTGCTGCTGCTGGCGCTCGCGCTCACCGTGCAGATCCTCGGCCCCTTGCTCACCGCCGACACGCGTGCGAGCGACGCGGGCCAGGGGGCTGGCGTGGCCAGTATCCAGGCCACACAGACGGTGGCCGTGGTGCCCACCACCAGCCTGAGCGACACGACCGGGACCACCGCCGCTACCCCGGCGCCCACCACCGCGCGGCCGACCACGGCCGCGACGACGGCGAAACCCGCTCCTCCGTCCACTGGCGCCGCCATCGTGCCGCTGGTCGGCACGCTCTCGCTCCACTGCGGCGTCAACACCACCCTCGGCCTCTATAATGCGACCACCTCGGTCAAAACCTTCACCCTCGCCGTGCCCCCAGGTGTGCGCAGTAATGGCCTGCGCGGCGTGGTGAATCCTGGGAAGACGCTCCCGATCCTCCTCTGGCTCGCCCCGCGAACCCAGGCGTCGCGGGCGACCGCGACTCTCACCGCCGCTGGCCATTCATCGCCAATTGTCCTCACCATCCCGTCGTGTTGACCCGCGGGATCCGTCTGGGACCGCCCGCGCGCCCAGCCGAGTGGATCGTGCCGTGAGACGGCGCTTGGACTCCCGCGGTATCCTTATGCATGGGCTGGGGGCGCCTGAGGATGTTCGCGCCCGCCGCCCACGCTGGAGGACCATCTATGGCTGGAGGCAGTGGGACCTCACGTCAGGGCGAGTCGGCGAGCGGACGTGGCCTGGTGATCGGCCGCGTGCTCTGGCTGGCGGTGGCGGTGCCGGTCGTGGCGCTGTTTGTCGCGGGCGTGCCGCCGCGGTTGGCCCAACTGGCGCGCACCTGCGTGGGTCCGGCCTGTGCACCGGGACAGCTCACTCCCGCCGACGTGCCCGCCCTCCCCGCACTCCACCTGACGCTCGCTGGGTACGCCACATTCCTGGTTGGTATCGATTCCGTCTCAGCCCTGATCTGGTTCGTGTTGGGCCTGATGATCTGGTGGCGTCTGCCCCGCGACCGTATGGCGCTCTTTACGGCGTTCACCCTGGTACTGTTCGGTGTGGCGCGTTTCCCCGACGTGCCGGCCGCCCTCGGCGCCGCCAATCCCGCTTGGGCGCTGCCAGTGGGGGTGGCACGCTTCGCCGGCTCCGCCTGCCTGAGCCTGTTCGTCTATCTCTTTCCGGGGGGAACGTTCGCGCCGCGCTGGATGCGCTGGGCGGCGCTGCTCTGGCTGGTGCCGCAGATCCCCGAGTTTCTGTTCCCCCAGCTGCCGGTGAGCCCCACCACCTTTCCGCTGCCGCTGCTCTTGCTCGCCTTTCTCGCGTTTGTGGCCTCCGTCGGTGTATCGCAGCTCTATCGCTATTGGTGGGTCTCAACCCCGGCGCAGCGCGAGCAGGCGAAGTGGGTCGTGTTCGGCACGGCGGCGGCGCTCATCATCTACGCCATCGTGGCCTTTGCCCTGCCGGTGTTCCTCCCGCCGTCCGACCAAACCGGTCCTTTGCCGCGCATCCTGCTGGGCGTGGGCGCGGTGGCCGGCATGCTCTGCATTCCCGTCTCCATCAGTGTGGCGATCCTGCGCTATCGCCTGTTCGATATTGACTTCATCATCAATCGCGCCCTGGTCTATGGCCTGGTGAGCGCCGTCCTCGCCGCGGTCTACTTTGGCGCGGTCGCCGCGCTCCAGGCAGCGGTCCGTGCCCTCACCGGCGCGGAGAATGCGGTGGCAATTGTCGCGTCCACCCTGCTGATCGCCGCGCTCTTCCAGCCGCTGCGCGGCCGCGTCCAGACGACCATCGATCGGCGCTTCTACCGGGCCCGGTACGACGCGTCCCGTGCCCTCGCCAACTTCAGCGCGACCCTGCGCGAGGAAGTGGACCTGCCGCGCCTGCGCGAGCATTTGCTCGAGACCGTGGCCTCCACCATCCGGCCCGCGCATGTCACGCTCTGGCTGCGCACGCCGGCCCCCGCGGGCGTGGCCGGCACCGAGACCGCCGACGGCACCAGATCGTCCGGCGAAATGGCGCCCGGCCAGCGGTAGGTGGTCCCCCAGTTACCGCCGTCGTAACGCGTCTGGTGTCGCGAGCGCGACGCCGCGGTGGTACGGTATCAAGGACCATTGCGCATTGTCGACCGAGCGCGGTCAAAGACCGGGCGCGGTCGCGGTGGTCCGCGCGGCGGCACCCACAAGACGGCCACGAGACGTCCACGAGAAATGAGCCAGCCATGTACGATGTCGTGGTGGTCGGCGGCGGCCCGGCCGGCGTGACCGCCGCTCTCCGTGCCCGCGAATTAGGGGTCAGTGTCGCCCTGGTGGAGCGTGGCAACCTGGGCGGAACCTGCACCAATGATGGGTGCGTGCCGACCCGCATGCTCGCCCACGCCGCGCGCCTGGTCCGCGACGCCGACCAATACGCCGCGTACGGCCTGCGCGGCGATCGGCCCGCGGTGGATTTCGGGGCCCTCATCGCCCGGACGCACGATCTCGTCTATCGCATCCATGAGAAAAAGCAGCTCCGCGCGCACCTGGAACAGAGCGGCGTGACGGTGCGGGACGATGCCGGGGGCGCCCGCTTCGTCAATCCGCACACCCTCGCGCTCGCGGATGGCACGTCGCTCACGGCCGAGTGGATCATTCTCTGTGTGGGCGGCCACGCGCGGCGTCTCGACTTCCCCGGCGCCGAGTTGGCCCTGACCCACAGCGATGTCTGGTCGCTGTCGGCGCTTCCTCGGTCCGTGGCCATTGTGGGTGGGGCGGCGACCGGCTGCCAACTGGCCTCCATCTTCGCGGCCTTTGGCGCCGAGGTCCACCTGTTCGAGGTGGGGCCGCGCATCCTCGGCGGCGAGGACGAAGCGGTCTCGCGCGGGGTCGCGAGCGCGTTTGCCCGCCGCGGGATTGCCATCACGACCACCATCACGGGCATCAGCGGCATCGAGCGCGCTGCTGGCGGCGACCCTGGGACCGACCTGGGCGCTGGCCCTGGCGGGGAGCGGCTCCGTCTCCGCTATGAGCATGCTGGGGAGTCGCGGGCGGTCGAGGTGGAGCGCGTCATCCTGGCCGTCGGCTGGCCGGGGAATGTCGAGGCGCTCGATCTGGCGGCGGCGGGCGTGCGCGCCGAGCGCGGCTATGTGGCCGTGGACGACACGCTGCGCACCACCGCCGGCCACATCTACGCCGCGGGCGATATCACCGGGCGGATGATGCTCGTCCAGAGCGCCAACGCGGAGGCCACGCTCGCGGCCGAGAACGCCGTGCTGGGCGCGACTGGCCGCGGCGCGCACCGCATCGTCCCACACGGCGGGTTCACCGATCCCGAGTATGGCAGTGTCGGGTTGACAGAGGCGCGGGCGCGCGCGATCGACGACTGCGCGGTGGCGCACGTGCCGTACGCGGAGCTGGATCGGGCGGTCATCGATGGACGCACGGACGGGTTCTGCGAACTGGTGGTCTCGCGCGCTTCACGGCAGGTGCTCGGCGCCCACATCGTCGGCGAACAGGCCGTGGAGATCCTCCAGCTCGTGGCGGCGGGAATGACCACGGGATTGCGGGTCGAGCAGCTGGCGGATGTGGAGCTCGCGTACCCCACGTACACGGCGATAGTGGGCATCGCCGCGCGGCGTCTGGCCCACGAGCTCGAGATCGTAGCACTCGCGCCGGAGGGACGCGGGCTGGGCGCGCCGGGCGCCACGGAGTGGGAGCGCGCCGCTACGGACGATGCGTCCCGGTAATGTTACAATGGGGTGGCTCGTAGCGCGTCTCGTAACGTTAAGGGGACGCTGGCACGGTACGATAGGGACAACGACGGGATAAGTCGAGACCATCCGTCGAGAGCATCGAGTGGTCTGGGCGTGGTCCAGCCAGATGGAGTCAGTATGGCCAGCTTCTTTGAAAGCCTCCGGCTCGGGTTGAAACCTCGGGGACAGCGCGACGAAGTGGTCGCCCGGAAGCCTACAAGCCACGGCGTGCGCGGCGGCGAGTCCCCACCCGTCGAGATCGCGCCCAACGATCCGCTCATCCCCTACTTTTTGAGCGCGCCGGGCGCGGTGGAGATCGACAAGATCCACCTCGACTCGCCCGCGCTCACCCAGTTGCGGGCCGCGGGGGTACGGCTGGTCGTGCCGCTGGTCAGCCAGGGCGAGCTTGTCGGGCTGCTGAATCTCGGGCCGCGGCTGAGCGAGCAGGACTATTCGACGTATGACCGTGGCCTCCTCAACGACCTCGCCACGCAGGCCGCGCCAGCATTGCGCGTGGCCCAGCTGGTGCGCGAACAGCAGATGGAGATCCGAGCGCGCGAACGTCTGGAGCAAGAGCTGCGCGTCGCGCGGTTGATCCAGCAAACGCTGCTGCCGAAAGAACTGCCCGATATCGCCGGCTGGGAGTTCGCGGCGTACTACCAGGCGGCTCGAGCGGTTGGTGGCGACTTCTATGACTTCCTCGCCTTCCCCGATGGCCGGCTGGGCATCGTCATTGGCGATGTCACGGACAAAGGCGTGCCCGCCGCGCTGGTGATGGCCACCACCCGCAGCATCCTGCGCGCCGCCGCTCAGGAGAACACGTCGCCTGGCGCGGTGCTGGAGCGTGCCAATAACCTCCTCTGCCCCGACATCCCGGCCAAGATGTTCGTCACCTGCTTCTACGGGCTGCTCGACCCCACGTCTGGCCGCCTGGTCTTCGCGAACGCCGGCCATGACCTGCCGTATCGGCGCCACGACGACGGCGCCGAAGAGCTGCAAGCCCGCGGGATGCCGCTGGGGCTCATGCCAGGCATGGCGTACGAGGAAAACGCGCTCATCCTGGCGGCTGGCGATAGTATTCTCTTCCACAGCGATGGCCTGGTGGAGGCGCATAGCCCCACCGGCGAGATGTTTGGCTTCCCGCGACTCGCGGCATTCGTTGCCAGCCACGAGGGCGGCAAGATGCTGATCGATGCGCTCCTGGACCAGTTGGGCGAGTTCACCGGTCCGGGTTGGGAACAGGAGGACGATGTGACATTCGTCACGTTACGGCGTGCGAGCCTCAACTCCGCCGCCGACGCGGCGCCCGGCGCGTCCCGCTCGGCCAGTCTGGCGGCGCCGATCGCGCTGGCGGAGCCCGCGCCCGACACGCCGGAGGCGCCCAATGCGCCCACCGCGCCGGAGACGGCCGCCCCGGTGGCGGACGAAGACTGGAGCACCCTGGCCACATTTAGCCTGCCGAGCGAACCCGGCAATGAGCGCGATGCCATGGACCAGGTAGCCGAAGTGTTGCGCCCGCTTGGCCTGACACCCAAGCAGCTGGAGCATCTGAAGACGGCGGTGGCCGAGGCCACGATGAACGCCATGGAGCATGGCAACGGCTATACGGCTGAGTTACCCGTCTACATCGAAGTACTGCGCAGCGACCGCGCGGTGATGGTGCGCATCCGCGACCAGGGCGGCAATCGACCCATCCCCACTCCGCAAACGCCCGATCTCGAAGCCAAGCTGGCCGAGCGCCAGACTCCGCGCGGGTGGGGGTTGTTCCTGATCCAGAATCTGGTGGACGAAATGCGTGTCACCAGTGACGAGACGCACCACACCATCGAGCTGATCATGCGCCTGGAAGGAGGACCCCGTGACGGCGAGGCATCTTGAGGCCGACGTGCGCTGCGGTCCCATCGCGACGGTTGTGGACCTCCATGGCGACATCTCATCCGCGTCCGACGAAACCCTGGGGGCGGCATACGCGCGCGCGGAGGCGTGCGGACCGCGGCCCATCGCGCTCAATTTCCACGACGTGGACTACATCAACAGCTCGGGCATCGCGCTGATCGTCGGCCTGCTGGTCCGGGCGCGCAAATCCAACCGCGCTCTGCTGGCGTTCGGCTTGAGCGACCACTATGTCGAGATCTTCCGCATCACCCGCCTGACCGACTTCATGAGCATCTTCCCGGATGAAGAGCTTGCCCTGGCCAGCGCGAAGTCGGCGTAGTCAATCCGCCCAGTGAATCCGCCCAGTGAATCCGCCCAGTGAATCCGCCCAGTGTACCGAGGAGGTTCCCCATGCCCGACGCCCCTTTGCGGATGTCCGTCCGCCGCGTCAGCCCGACCTGCGGCATCATCGACATTCAGGGCGATCTCACCGCCGCCGCTGAAGCCATCCTGATGGATGCGTACGCCCAGGTCAGCGGCCCCGGCGTGCGCGCGATCATCCTCAACTTCAGCGGGCTCCAGTACATGAACAGTAGCGGGATCGGCCTGCTCGTGACGTTGCTCATCCGCATCAACCGGCAGAAGCAGCGCATGCTGGCTTTTGGCCTGAGCGACCACTACCAGCACATCTTCGAGCTCACGCGCCTGAACGAGGCCATCGGCATCTACGCGACCGAAAGCGCGGCGTTGGCCGCCGCTGGTGTTGCCGAGTTCCCCCCGGACCACATGGCCCCGCACCCCGCCACCGTCGCGCGCGGCCGCCCTCCAGAGCGGTCGTGGTTCATCACGCCCTCATTAGTCTCGATTCGGCCTCGGTTCCCAGGAGGAATCCCGCCATGTCTACTCCCGCTCCCACGCCCGCGGACGACGCGCAAGTGGATGCCCCCGCGACCGGCGACACGCCGCCGGCGGACGCCGCGCTCCCGCGCGACGCCGCCAACTGGGCCCGCGGCGTGACCACCCTGCGCATCGCCGAAGCCCCCGAAGGGGCCATCACCATCAACGTCAATGGCCGGCGCATCGTCGGCCCGCTGCAGGGCTTCGGCCAGATGTGGCAGAAGACCTACCGCATTCGCCTGGTCGGCGCCAACGTGGACCCCCTCACCGTCGTCCGCGCGTGGAAAGAACACTTCGCCGAATTCTGGCCCCCGCGCAATCGCTTCTATGGTCCGCTCACCGGCATCGCGCCGGGCGAAACCGCCGTGCTCAACATCACCGTCTCGGGCATGCCGCTCTCCACGGGTGTGCTCGTGCTCTACGCCGACGACGAGTCGTTCACCCTGATGACTCCGCAGGGCCATGTGTTCGCGGGCTGGATCACCTTCAGCAGCTTTGTCGATCCCAGCGACGGGGTCACGGTTGCCCAGGCCCAGGTGCTGATGCGCGCCAACGACCCCATCTATGAGTTGGGGCTCCGGTTTGGCGGTGGGCACCGCCAGGAGGACCGCTTCTGGGAGCACACGCTGCGCTCGTTGGCCGCCTATTTTGGCGTGAAAGAGCCAGTCGTCATGGAGCGTGTGTGCGTGGACAAGCACGTGCAGTGGCGCGAGGCGCGTAATATCTGGATGAACTCCGCCGTGCGCACAATGCTGTATGTGCTGGCGGCTCCGGTGCGCTGGCTCACTCGCCGCCGCGCGCCGGCACGATAGATCGTCCCAGAGGTCTCCTCACGTGAAAGGACGCGAAGAGCGCATGGCCGCACGCAGTGGCTACGACGCCGTCGTCGTCGGCTCCGGACCGAATGGCCTGGCGGCGGCGGTCACCCTGGCCCGCGCGGGTCATTCGGTGGTCGTCTACGAGGCAAAGCCGACCATCGGCGGCGGGTGCCGGTCCGCGGAGCTCACCCTCCCGGGTGTCACGCACGATGTCTGCTCCGCCATCCATCCCATGGGCGCGGGGTCGCCCTTCTTCCGAACCCTGCCGCTGGAGCGCTACGGCCTGGAGTGGATCCAGCCGCCGGCCCCCCTGGCGCACCCCTTCGACGACGGCACCGCGGCCGTGCTGGAGCGCTCCGTGGCGGCGACGGCCGCCGGGCTGGGCGCGGATGGGCCCGCCTATCAGCGCCTCATGGGCCCGTTCGTTCGCGATTGGGAGACCATCATCCGCGCGTTTCTCGGGCCGATCCGCCCCGCGCTGGCGTTCCATCCCTTCGCGCTCAGTCGCTTCGGCCTATCGGCGGTGCGCTCAGCGCGCGGCCTGGCCGAGGCACGTTTCCGCGACGAGCCCGCCCGTGCCCTGCTGGCCGGCATCAGCGCCCATGCCATGCTCCCGCTCGAACAGCCCCCCAGCGCCTCATTCGGCGTCATGCTGGCCTTGCTCGGTCACGCCGTTGGCTGGCCCATGGCCCGCGGCGGGTCGCAGGCCATTGTGGCCGCCCTGGCGGCCTATCTGCGCGAGCTGGGCGGGACAATCGTGACCGGGACCGAGATTGGCTCGCTGAGCGAGCTGCCGCCCGCCCGCGCCGTTCTCTGCGACGTGACCCCGCGCCAGCTGCTCCAGATGGCGGGCGACCGTCTGCCCGCCGGCTTCGCGGGCCGGCTGGGGCGCTTCCGCTATGGTCCCGGCGTCTTCAAGCTCGACCTTGCGATCAATGGGCCGATCCCCTGGGCGGCGACGGACTGCGCGCGCGCGGGCACCGTCCACCTGGGCGGCACGCTGCGCGAGATGGCCGCTGGCGAACGGACCGTCTGGCGCGGTGAGGAGCCCGACCGGCCATACGTGCTGCTCGCCCAGCAGAGCCTCTTCGACCCCACGCGCGCACCCGACGGTACCCAGACCGTCTGGGCCTATTGCCACGTTCCGAGCGGGTCCACGGCCGACATGACCACTCGCATCGAGGCGCAGATCGAGCGCTTCGCTCCCGGCTTCCGCGACCGTATCCTCGCGCGCCATACCATGAACGCCGTCGAGATGCAGGCATATAACCCGAACTACATCGGCGGCGACATCTCCGGCGGGGTGAGCGATTTCTGGCAGCTCTTCACCCGCCCCACCATCTCGCCCATTCCCTACGCGACGCCCGTGCCGGGTCTCTATCTCTGCTCCTCCTCCACACCGCCGGGCGCCGCGGTCCACGGGATGTGCGGCTACTACGCGGCCCAGATGGCGCTCCACGGGGCGTTGAGCACCCGCCGCACCTGGGGGCTGGGCGATCTGCTCCCGCTCGCGGCGCCGTCCGAGCCCGCGGAAGTCCCCAGCCGCGTGCCCTAATGATCGCGCCCTGGTTGCCTCGTAACGTCTAGGCCTAGGCGCCCGCCGCCGGCGGCTGGATATTCTGGTTGACGCGGAAGAAATTGCTCGGATCGTACCGGGTCTTCACGCTCACCAGGCGGTCATAATTATCGCGATAGCTGGCTTTGACGCGCTCCTCCCCTTCGTCCATCATGAAGTTCACGTACGCGCCGCCCGCCGATAGGGGATGCAGATCCTCCCAGTACGCTCTCGCCCAGGCGGTGAGCCGGTCCTTTTGCGCCGGGTCGGGATCGACACCCACGATGACCTCTGCCCAGGTGGATTCCCGGTAGCTCCACGCGGTGTCGTTCTTGCCCACCCGATGCACCGCGCCATTAATCGGATAGAGGTGCATGGTCGATTGCATGGTCGGAAGCTGGGAACCGTGCTTCACGTGGCGCTGGATAGCCTCATCGCTCAGCTCGTCCACGAAGTCCGCCTTCCAGTACCACTGGTCTCCGGGCGCGTAGAGCGCATCGAACATGCTCTGCAGGGCAGGATGCGGGATTGGTCCGACCAGGTCCAGCGCGGGCTTGAGGAAGCCGCGAATTGGTTTGAACGTGTCCTCCGCCCGCTCCATCGGGCCGGTGTAGCACCACACCACGCCGCACATGGTCTTCTTGTGGAGATGTTCGGGGAATGGCGGGCCCGGCGGCACGACCAGAAATGCGAAGAACCCGTTGAGGTCATCCGGCGCCTGAGCGATGAAGTCGCGATACCAGCGCATGACCTCGGGGGCCTGGTCCATTTCCCATAACATGGGGCCGGCATAGTCGGTGTGGATCGGATGGGCCCTGTAGACAAAGGACGTGACAACGCCGAAGTTGCCCCCACCACCACGGAGCGCCCAGAAGAGATCGGGGTGCTGGCGCTCGTCGGCCCGCACCACGCGGCCATCGGCCAGCACGACGTCGGCGGCGATGAGGTTGTCGATGGTGAGGCCGCACTTACGACTCAGGTAGCCCAGGCCCCCGCCCAACGTGAGCCCGCCCACGCCGGTCGTGGAGATGATGCCGCTGGGGACGGCCAGGCCATAGGCGTGCGTGGCATGGTCGACATCGCCCCAGGTGGTGCCGCCCCCAACCTCGACAGTCTTCGCGTCGGGATCGACGCGGGTGTAGTGGATCCGCGCGAGATCGATGACCACGCCATCATCGCAGATACCCAGGCCCGCGGCGTTGTGGCCGCCGCCCCGAATGGACACGAGGAGGTTGTTCTCACGGCCAAAGTTGACCGCCGCAATGACATCGGCCACGTCGGCGCAGCGCGCGATCATGGCCGGGTGCTTGTCGATCATCCCGTTGTAGACTTTGCGCGCGGCGTCGTAACCCTCATCGCCGCGCTGGATCAACTCGCCGCGCAGACTGGTCTTGAAGGTGGCGACTTTCGATTGGTCGAGACCCGCGACGGCCGTGCCGCCGCTGGGTTGCGCACCGCGTTCCGCTACTGACATGGTTGCTCTTCCCTTTCTGCCAGCCTCCGCCCCTGGAGGCGGGGCCTAGATGTTATCGTCGCGTGTGCGTCACGCTCGTATTACCCCTTCACGTAAGCCAGTTTCTCCGCGATCTTGCCGTCGCGGACCCGGATCACATCCACGCCACGCACATGCCTGGTGCCGTTGAAGGAATAGCGCCAGCGCACCGTGCAGCGATCGCCGGTGGCGAACACCTCCTCCGCCTCGAAGTGCGCGTCAGGGGTTGACCGGAAGAGCTCCGCCCAATAGGCGCGCACTGCCACCTGGCCCCGGAAGGGCGTACCATCAGGCGCGGGCGACGTATTCTCGAACAGACAATCGTCGGTCATGAGCGCCATGGCCGCGTCGACGTCGTGGTGATTCATCGCGTCGTTGAAGCGCTCCACGGCGGTCAGTGTCGCCCGCGCCTGGGCGTCCCGCGTGGGAGCGGGCGGGCGCGAGATGTCGGTGTCAGGCTGAGGCATGGGGATGCTCCTCGGAGTGCGCGTCCGCCGCTGGGCGCGGATGGTGATTGGCGGGCGAGGGCCGTGAACGGCGCGGGTAACGCGACGCGACGGGCGCGCCAGGGCACGTGGCCGCGGGCGGATCACAATGACGACTCGTGGTCCCAGCCGGTGAGCATGCTGGCCACCTGGGCGGTGTGCTCGTCGTAGTGGTCGGCGAGCCAGCCCACGATGTCGCGCGCGCCGGTGGGATACGGCGCGGTGCCGGCGGCGTAGGTGACGGGGGCCTGGCGCGCGAAGGTCGCGGCGTCGAGCTCGCCGAAGGTGCCTCGTACGCGCTGGTGGGCGTCGTGAAGCGCGGCCAGCAGGCGCGGACGGTCGGCGCCCGTCGGCCGCGCGGCGACAACGGCCGCGTGGCGCGCCGCTTCGTTCGTCGCGTACTCCGGATCGGCGGCGAGATCCACCGCTCCGTAGCCGGCGCGTCGGATGCGGTCGTACACGTCAAGGTAGCGATCGATGGGATCGCACAGATGCTGGAGCAGCGCGCCGAGGGCGTACTCGTCGCCCGGCGGCACGTAGGCGAGCGCGGCGTCGGGTGTCTGGGCGAACGCCGCCAGAAACGTGTCGCGCGCCGCGTCAAAGGCGGCGAGGGTGCGCGCGGGCTCGGGCGATTCCACTGATGGCGTCGTCATTGTCGTCCTCCTGGCCAGCGATGGGCCGCGCCGCCGCACGGCGGCGCGGCCTGGCGCGCTACTGGGTGACGGATCCCACAATCTCACCGTCGTGCCACTCCGGATCGCTCGCCAGCAGAGCGCGCATCTCCTTAAAACGCGCATCCTGCTCGGGGCTGCGGGCGTTGGCCCAGTATGCGTCCTTCGACTCAAACGCGACGACCATGTAAAAGACGGTGGGATCGGCGTCCGTCCGATACATGGAGGTACTCACGAAGCCGGGAACGTTGAGCGATTCGTAGGCGCTCAACTGCCGTTGGAACTCCTGGTCGGCGCCTGGCCGGATGTGCATCCGCGCGATCGTGCCGTACATGTGGTGCCTGGTCCTTTCCGCGTTGACGATGCCGGTTCACCGGCGCCCCAGCCCCGTGCCGCGGCGCCATCAGTGACCAGCGTACCTGAATCTGCCGTGCCCGGCATCGTGGGAACTACGGAATCACGAGCGAGGGCGGTACGGAGATATGCCACTGGCGGCGGTGGTGGGTACGGAGATCTCACCCCCAGCCCCCACTGGGGGACCCCGGCCCCTCTCCCACTCGATGCGGACTATGGCATCAGCCGCTGGTGGCGAGGCTGGCCGCCAGCGCCCAGGTGGCGATCTGCGTGCGCGATGTGAAGCCGAGCTTGCCGAGGATGTTGGTGACGTGCGACTCCACGGTGCGCTCGCTGAGCACCAACTCCGCGGCGATGGCGCGGTTCGACTTACCGGCGGCGACCAGGCGGGCCACCTCGCGCTCGCGGGCGGTGAGGCCGCCAAACGCGGGCGTTTCCGGGCGTACGGCGGGGCGGGCTGGGGGGCTGGGAAGCGCGGCGAGCGCGCTGGCGAGGAACCCGCGGCGGAGACTCTCATCGGGCACGCTGGCGGCGACAGCGTCGATCAGCGCGCGCGCCTCGGCGGCGTGCCGATCCGCTTGCTCCTGGCGACCTGCTTCGCGATAGAGCGCGGCCAGCCGTGCGCCGATGCGCCAGTGGAGCATGCGCCAGCCCTGCGCGCGGGCCACGACGAGCGCCGCCTCGAGGGCGGCGCGGGCCTCGTCCCGCCGATCGAGCGCTTCGAGCGCCAGACCGGCGAGCAAGCGCAGGCGCGGCATGTCGCCCTGGTCGAGGGGGGCGAGCGCTCCCTGGTCCACGCAAGCGGCGAGGGCGGCGGACGCATCGCCGCGGGCCAGATCGAGCTCGATCCGCCCACGCAGGGCTTCCAGGCGTCCATAGGAGCGGGGCGGTGTCCCCGGCGGCAACGCCGCGTCGAGCACGGCCGCCGCGCGCTGGAGGTCGCCTTGGGCAATACAGACCGAGGCGAGGCAGCCGGCGGCAGCGCCGCGCCAGTGCGCCGAGTCGAGCTGACAGGCGAGCGTCCAAGACCGCTCAACCGCCTCGCGGGCCGCGTCGAGGGCGCCCAGGTCGAGATACACGTGCGCGAGCGCCCAGTTGTTTCCCGCCATCCACTGGCGGTGGCCGATCTCTTCGGCGACCACCTGGCCTTCCACCAGCATCTCCAGGGCGCGGCCGAGCTCGCCACGCGGCCCAAGGCAGGCGGCCAGAGTGATGAGCGCGAATGCCTCGCCAGCTCGCCACTGGATGTCGCGCGCCAGCCGCAACGCCTCTTCCGCGGCGGACAGATCGCCCGCACGGTCGGCGGCGATAGCCCGCATGGCCTCCGTTTGGTACACCAGCCCGCTGACCGCACGCGTGGTCAGGGTGGACGAGAGCATGCGCCGGTCCCCCAGCTCGCGCCAGATGGGGATGGCGCGGGCGCAGGCCTGGGCGCCGCGCGCGGGCTCGTTGCTGAGGAGTCCCGCCATGCCGAGGAGATCCTCGGTTTCGGCGATCCCGCGCGTCAGGCCGTCCGCCGTGAAGATGGCCAGTGCCCGTTCGTGATCGCGCAGTGCCTCGTGCGGCTCGTCCACGTTCAGGTGCCAGTTGCCCAGCCGATTCAGGCTGTGCGCCACCGACTCGCGGTCGCCTTCACGCGTCGCCAGCTCGTGCGCCTGCCGATAATACTCGCCCGTCTGGGCATAGTCCTCACCAGACCAAAGCAATCCCAGATCGAGCAGGACGTGCCACTCCTCGCGCCAGAGGCTGGCCGCGCGCGCCGCGCGCAGCGCCGCTTCGTAGTCGCTCCGCGCCGCGGGCAGATCGCCGAGGATCTCGAATGCCTGGCCGCGACCGCGGTAGACCGACAGCGCCGGATCGCGGCCGAGATGGGCGGCGGCAACCAGGGCGCGCGAAAAGTGGTCGACCGCCGCGCGCGGGGCGTAGAGGGCGAGTGATCGCTCGCCGGCCCGTACGGCAAAGTCCAGCGCCCGTTCCCAGTCCTCGGCCGCGTAGGTGTGGTAGGCGAGGTCCGCGAGGACCTCCTCGGACGTCCGGCCGTACAGTCGTTCGATCGCATCCGCGACCTGACGATGTCGCGTGCGGCGCTCGCGCGCGAGCAGCTCGCCGTAGATCGCCTGACGCGTCAGGGCGTGGCGAAAGCCGAAGCGCTCGGCCGAGACTTCGACGATGAGCTGAGCCGCCACCAATTCCTTGAGCGCGGGCAGCAGCACGGCCTCGGGCAGGGCGGTGACATCGGCCAGCAGCGCGAAGGCGAAGCGCTGGCCGGCGACGGCGGCCACGGCGAGCAGGTCGCGGCCCGTGGCGCTGAGATGCTTCGAGCGCCGGCGGACGGCGTCCTGAACGCTCCGTGGGATGTGCAGCTCATCGACAGCCTTGCGATCCCAGCGACCGTCTTCATAGAAAATCTCGCCCGCCATGACCAGCGACTTGAGGCTCTCTTCGACGAAGAACGGATTGCCTTCGGTGAGGCCGTAGAGCGCCGTCAGGAAGTCCGCACGCACTGGGCGCACGAGCTGGAAGGTGGCGCTGAGCATGTCGGCGACCTCGGCGGCGCTGAGCGGCTCGAGCGGGAGCTCGCTCGCCACGCGGGCGCGGTCGAGCTGGGCCAGCAGGTGCCGCGGAGCACTGCCGATCTCGTCGCCGCGATAGGTCAAGGCGAGCAAGATCGGGCGAGAGGGGAGTCGCGGAGCGAGCCAGGCGAGGAACTCGACACTGGCGACGTCGGCCCAGTGGAGATCCTCCACCACCACGAGGAGCGGCGCGCGCGCGGCGAGATCGACGAAGACCTGGGCGAGCGCGTCGAAACGGTGGCGCTTCGCTTGCTCGGGTCCCAGGGGTGGCTCGGGCGGCATCGCGGGGAGACGAGAGGCAAGCTCGGGCAGGAGCGCCGCCACGTCGCGGGCAGAGGAGCCAAGACTCGCGGTCAACTCCTCAGGGGTCCGCGCCACCGCATACCCGCGCAAGAGGTCGAGGAGCGGTCCGTACGGCAGGGAGCGCGCATGCTCGAAGCAGCCGCCCTCCAGCACCAGCCAGCCCTCGCGCTGGCAGAGCGTCCGTAGCTCGCCAACTAGCCGCGACTTGCCGACGCCCGCTTCTCCAGGAACCAACAGCACCTGGCCGGCGCCGGCGCGCACATCGTCCACACAGCGGCGCAGCGCGGCGAGATGCCAATCCCGGCCGACGATCACCGGGCAGACGATCGGTTTGCCGAAGGTCACCGCCATCTGCGTACTCCCGCGGCCGCGCACGTGCCGCATCGCTTCCCCACACGCGCCAAGGGATGCGCGCCAGCTGCCGGGCGCGGCCATCGATCTGGCGCGGCTACCGATATAGTACGACGCCGCGACGATCGTTCGGTGCCCCAGTTCCCAGCCCCCACGCCCCACGCTGGCACAGATTGCGCAAGCGCCGCCTCCCGGCACGTATCAGCGTTCGCCAGGAGGGTAGCCGCATGGAACATCGCCGCGTGGGGTCGGTCCTGAGAGACCGGTTTCCAGGAGCGCTGGCGCGCCGGGCGGCGCTCGCCGCCGCGCTGATGATGGGCGCCGCGAGCGCTCTGGCCAGTTGTGGGGTCGGCGGGATCAACGTTGGCCACAGCGGAACGCCTGTGCCGGAGGGCACCACCGTGGCATCGGTGTGTCGCGCCCAGGGCCTCAATTACAGCTACCAGCCCAGCGACGCGGTCGAGTTCAATCCGTATTTGAAGTGCGTGATGAACGGGCTGATCGGCGAGATCGGCACCGGGAAAGCTGACGTCGCGTATCTGGTAGAGACCTTCAAGAATTGCAATCCCGATGACCAGCAAACAGTGGCAGGCTGGACGCTCTACACGCAAGACCCCCTGCACCCGGTGGTCACCGCGACCCCTGGTCAGTTTACGGGCGTCGGGCCCACCGCGCCCCTCTACACCGCCGACACGCCCACGCGCAAGGGCTGCTTCTCGGGGGCGGTCTCGATCATCAAGTCGCTCACGGGCGTGCCGCTGCCCGGCAACATCACCCTCGAACAATTGCGGTCGGGCGTGCTCATCTTTAACGAGGGCCTCCACATGACCGATCCGACGCCCTTCAACCACCCGGCGCTGATCGTGACCATCAGCGAGCACCTCTCGCATTGCCCGTGCGACATCCAGCGGCTCAACTTCCTGCCAGGCGATCCCGTCTTCCTCGGCACGGCGGCGGCGCCTGGCCGCGTGGCCATGGAGGCCCGCATCGTCTATCTCGGCAGCTAAGCCGGTGGTCGCGCGGCGCGCGATTGTGTCCTCTTACGAGAGGGTCGCCTCCGCCCGCACCACCTCCACCACACGCTCGCGCGGCACCTCGCGCTGCTCCCCGCGCGCGAGGTCGCGCACAATCACCGCGCCGCGGGCCAGCTCGTCGGGCAGCAGCAGGACCGCGTACCGTGCCCCCTGTCGCGCGGCGTCCTTCAGGTCCTTGCCCACACCCCGGCTCGCGAGCGGCGTGACCACCCGCAGCCCCGCCGCGCGCAGCTCGGCCGCGAGCGTCAGCAGCTCGGTGCGGCTGGCCGCTTCCAATGGCAGGAGCGCCACGTCCGGCGCGGTCCGCGCTTCGGGGAGGAGGCCGTGCGTCCCGAGGAAGTCGAAGAGCGTGACATCCCCCATCCCGAACCCGATGCCGGGGATGCGGCGATCGCTGAAGAGACCGGCCAGGTTGTCGTAGCGCCCGCCACCAAAGAGCGAGCGGCGATTCTCGGGCGCGCTGTCGAAGACCTCGAAGACCGTGGAGGTGTAGTACTCGAAGCCGCGCACGATCAGCGGATCGAACGCCAGCGGCCCATCCAGCAGGCCGTCGCGGAGGATGCGCCCGAGGTTGGAGGCGTCCAGCTCGGCGTCAGTCACCAGATCCCGGAAGCGCGCGAAATCCATGCCCACCACCTCGCCCACGCGCGCGATCTGGTCGGCGGTGAGGCCAGCCGCGGCCAGCAGCGCCTGGTTCTCCGCCAGCGGATACTTCTCCCAGCGGTCCAGCACGCGGAAGACTTCGCGCATCGCCTCGTGCCCAATGCCAGCATAGCGCACCAGGGCCGCCTGGACCAGCGCGCGGTCGCTCGCGCGCAACACGTAGTCCGCGGGCGCGGCGCCCAGCGCGGCGAACATGCGGTGGATGAGCGCGAAGATCTCCACCTCGGCCTCAGGCGATTCCGCGCCGAAGATGTCCACGTTGATCTGCCAGTGCTCACGCACACGACCCCGCTGGGGACGCTCGTAGCGGTGGAAGTGGGCGAACGAATACCAGCGGGCGGGGAGCGCGATGCGCGCGGCGTGGCCGGCGACCATGCGCGCCACGGTGGGAGTCATCTCCGGGCGCAGGGCCAGCGTGCGGCCGCCACGGTCGGTGAGGCGGTAGAGCTGCTCGTTGACCAGCTCCTGCCCCGATTTCGCCTCGTAGATCTCCACCGGCTCGAGGGTCGGGCCGTCGTAGCGCACGTACCCGAACGACTCGATGACCGCAAAGAGACGCCCGTAGACCTGCCCGCGCACGGACATCTCGTCCGGCAGGAAGTCGCGTGTGCCGCGATAGGGGGCTGTGCTGAGTCTGGTTGTCCCACTCGCCATGTTCCATCTCCATCCGCTGCCGTTTCCACCGGTGACCAGCGTGAGTATACGCGTGCGCCGGCAACGGCTGGGTTGGCATGGCGTATGCTGCCCGCCCCGTACAGTTGAGCATGTCCCGAGCCGACACTCCGGGTGGACCCTTTCTGCCCCGGCCTCCGCCCCTGGTCGCGCCCGTGCCCCCTTGGTCGCGCCCGTGCCCCCTGGCCGAGCCTCCCTGGCCCACGTCGTGGCTATGCCCATGCGTGGGCGGTTACGCCCGTGCCCGGGCATCCGGCGAACAGCGCGAGAGTCTGGAGGTGTCCCGTGGTCCACATCGTCCGCGCGCTCGCGGTGGTCAGCCTGCTCCTGCTCGGTGTCTCCGTGGTGCTGGGGGTGTCCGGCGCCTGCGTCGGCTGCGTCCCCGGCGTGCGTGGCGCCGCTCCGCCGGCATCCATCGCGCTGCTGGCGGCCCTCGCCGTCGCGTATGCCACCGGTCTCGCGGCCATCTCGCTGGCGGGCATGGCGCACCGCTGGGCCTGGGCGGTCATGCTCGGCACCTGCACCGCCCTGGGCATATCAGGCTTGCCGGCGGTCGCGGTGGTGGCCGCGCGCCTCCCCCAGATCGCCACGAACCTCGCGCCCCACGCCATGCTGGGTGTGCTCGCGCTGGCCGTGCTCGCGCCGCTGGCGGCGCTCGGCTTCAGCGCGCGGTGGGGGTGGAACCTGGGCACGCGCATCGGCACGCACGTGCTGGTGGTGGAAAAGGACCCTCGGGCGCGCGCGCGCCTCAGCGCCATGCTCGCCGCCGCGGGCTATCGAGTCGTCGCGGCGGCGGACGAGACCGCGGCCCTGGGCGTTCTGCGCCGCAGTCCCCATCCGCTGGTCGTCGTCCTCGACGCCCACCATGCCCACTTGCTGGATGATGTCCTCGTGGACCGGCGCGCGTCAAGCCACCATGCGTACGTCATTCTGAGCGCCGAGACCCGCGCCGCCGTCACCGCACCCGCGGTCTCCCCCAGCGCGCTGGCCCGCCTGATCGTCGTGGTCGTGCGCGACCGCCGGCAGCGGAGCACCCTGTTGCGGGCCGTGAACCGGGCGGCCCGCGGCCTGCCGCCCGATCCCCTCTACCCGGTAGCGGCGCTGCGACGTCGCCTGCCCGCGCGCTTCCGGTAATCGCGGCGCGCCGGCGGCCCCAGTCGCCACGGGATCACAACCCTGTAATCCGCGCGTGGTACCGTAGGTGCGAGAGTCCGCGCCGCATCGTTCGGCGCGTCTGAGCCGCCGCGGCGGCCCCCACGCGGGAGCAGGGCGTGAACCAGGGCGTCACCACGGGCGCGAGCGCGCCGGCGGATCCGGCCGACACCGTCTCACTCTGGCGCCGGCCAGATTTCGTCTCGCTCTGGATCGGGCGCACCGTCTCCACCTTCGGCTCGCACATCAGCGGCACGGCGATCCCGCTGGCCGCCCTGCTCATGCTGGGAGCCACCGCCGGCCAGATGGGCCTGCTGACGGCGCTTGGCGCCGCGCCGGTGCTGCTGGTCGGCCTCCCGGCGGGCGTCTGGGTGGATCGCCTCCCGCGCCGGCCCATCCTCATCGCGGCGGATCTCGGGCGCGCGGCCTTGCTCCTGACCATCCCCGTGGCGTTCGCGTTCCACTGGCTCGCCATCTGGCAACTCTTCGCGGTCGTGTTCCTGGTCGGCGTGCTCACGGTCTTCGCGGAGGTGGCGGGCCACGCCTTCCTGCCGGGCCTGGTTCCATCGAGCCACCTGGTGGAGGCCAACGGCAAGCTGGGTGTTGGCGACTCCGTGGCCGAGATCGGCGGCCCATCGGTCGCGGGCGTGCTCGTGCAGTGGATCGGCGCACCCATTGCCATCGTCTTTGACGCGGCCTCGTTTGTCGTTTCAGCGGTCAGCCTCCGGCTGATCCGCGTGCCCGAGCCCGCGCGGCCGGTCCGCGGCCAAGCGTCCAGTGGCCTGGCGCGCGAGGCGCTGGACGGCGTGCGCCTGGTGGTCGGCCATACGGTGCTGCGCGCGCTCGCCGGCAGCATGGCTACGTTCGAGTTCTTCGGGTACTTCATCGCCACGCTCTACGCCTTCTTTGCTATCCGAACGCTCCACCTCTCCGCCGCCGCCGTGGGTACCCTGGTCGGCCTGGGAGGCATCAGCGCGCTCGTCGGCTCGCTCGTGGCCGAGCGGGTCGCGCGGCGCTTTGGTCTTGGTCGCACGCTGGCCGGCACGCTGCTGGTGTACGGTGCCCTGGACCTGCTCATCCCGCTGGCCGGTGGCCCGCCGGTGGTGGCATACGCCATGATGGCGGCGCCCCAGATTCTCGGTGATGCCTTTATCGCCATCCATCTGATCACCCAGACCAGCCTGCGCCAGGCGGTCGTGCCCGAACGCATGCTCGGGCGGGCGGCGGCCACGTTGCGGGTGCTGGAACAGGGGGTGGGTCCGCTGGGCGCGCTGATCGCGGGCGGCCTGGCGACCATCACCACCCCGCGCCTCGCCCTGGCGGTCGGCGCGTGCGGCGTGATGCTCGCGTCGCTCTGGCTGATAGTCTCGCCCGTCCGGAACATCCGCTCGCTGCCGCCACGTCCGGCGGGCGGCGCCACCCGGGCCGACACTGATGGCCGACTCGGCGCACGACAATAATGGCCGACTCGGCGCACGAGGCGACGATGACCCCAACCAGGTCTCACACCAACTCCGCTTAGGCCACGTAGGTGGCCATCGTAGCCGGAGGCTTGGTAGGGGCGTCCACCGGACGCCCGCCGCGTCTTCAGGCGCCCGGCTCCCTTCAGGCGCCCGGCTCCCTTCAGGCGCCCGGCCACCCGCCCGGGAGCCGCGCCCCGATCAGGCTGTGCCGGTGCGCGCGCGCGGCGGCGCGGGCGACCCGGTCCGCCGCCCGCGCCATGCTCTCGTCCAG
>JANWHL010000084.1 GCA_025450405.1 Ktedonobacterales bacterium | reverse complement strand
TGGTCGCCCCACCGCCCGATGCGCCGGAGGACGCGCCGCCCTCGTCGATCTCGGCGATCTCCGTCCCCACCTTCACCGTCTGGTCCTCGGCCACTAGAATCTTCACCAGGCGTCCCGACACCGGCGAGGGCAGCTCCGCCGTCACCTTATCGGTGACGATCTCGACCAGCGACTCGTCGCGCCGGACCATGTCGCCTTCCTGCTTGAGCCAGTGCCCCACCGTCCCCTCGGCGACACTCTCGCCAAGCTGCGGCATCGTGATCTTCGTCGGCATGCCTGCGCTCCTCACTCCGTGCTCGGTCCCCATCGACCGGCGTGGCCCGTGTCATCCCAGCGGCCCGTCCATGTCGTCTCAGCCTCATCTCAACGGGCGCGGCGTCCGGCAGCTTATGCCCGGCCAGGCCGCACCAGGATAGTGTAACACGCCGGCCCACTCACGTACCCGCGCACCCCTCGGGCCCGCCGGCCCGCGCCCCTGAGCGCCCCCGCTGCCTCCGACCGCCCTCAGCGCCGGCGACTTCCCCATCCTTCAGACGACCAGCGCCCCACCGCCGCTTCTGCCTGGGACCGGACGCCCCCGATGGGACCGACCCTGACCAACACCGACGGATACCCGCCAGCGCTCCGCTGATCAACCCCCGACAGGATCAACCCCCGACAGCACAACGCCCCATCGCTCCCTCGCGTCATGCGCCAGACTCCCCTCTCCCCGCGGGGAGAGGGGTCGGGGGTGAGGTCCGCCCGCCTCACTCCCCCCCCCGTCGCAACGGGGGAGGGCTGGGGGAGGGGGCACTAACCCACCTTCAGCGACAGCGCCACCTGCGGGTCCAGCCGCACGCTCGGCGACATCGTGGAGCAAAGTACCACGCTGCGCACGTACTGCCCCTTCGCGCCCGTCGGCTTCGCGCGCACCACCGCGTCGATGGTGGCCGCCAGGTTGCGCATCAGCTGAGCATCGTCGAACGACAGCTTGCCGATGGGGATGTGCAACAGGCTCGTCTTGTCCACACGGAACTCCACGCGGCCCGCCTTCACCTCGCGCACCGCCCTGCCGACCTCAAAAGTCACCGTGCCCGTCTTTGGGTTGGGCATGAGCCCGCGCGGACCCAGACGGCGGCCAAGGCTCGCTACACGACCCATCACGTCGGGCGTGGCCACCGCCACGTCGAAGCCCAGCCAGCCCTCGTTAATCTGCTTGATCATGTCGTCCATGCCCACGAAGTCGGCGCCGGCGGCCTGAGCCTCCGCAACCTTCTCGCCCTGAGCAAAGACCAACACTTTGACCTCTTTGCCCGACCCCGCCGGCAGCGTCGCCGTGCCGCGGACCATTTGGTCGGCGTGGCGCGGGTCCACCCCCAGCCGCATGTGCAGCTCTACCGTCGGATCGAACTTGACGTAGCTGACTTTCTTCAGCAACCCGATGGCTTCCTCGGGCTCGTACAGCTTCTCTTCGTCCACGAGCTTGATGGCTTCGCGATACTGTTTGCCGTGCTTCGGCATGGGTTCTTCTTGCCCTCCTGGTGGCGCGTCGTCCGCAGTGACTGACGGGCGCGAATGCTCAATTCGCTCGCAATGTTGTCCGCGAAAGTGGTCCGCGAAAGGAGTCAGTGATCGCTCACGACCGCGTGACTCGTAATCTCCCGCACACGAGAGCGTCATGGCGTGATGGTGGTAACCATTTGGTGGTAACCGTACGCGACCGCAATCCCCGCGACTTTACGCGACGGTGATCCCCATCGAGCGCGCGGTACCCTCGATAATCTTCTCCGCCGCCTCGATGGTGGTCGCGTTCAAATCTTTCATCTTCGTCTGGGCGATCTCACGCACCTGGGCGTGAGTCACGCTACCCACCGTCGCCTTGGATGGCGTCGGGGTCCCCTTCTCCACCCCCGCGGCCTTCTTCAACAAATCCCCAGCCGGCGGCGTCTTGGTGACGAAGGTAAAGCTCCGATCCTCGAAGATCGTGATCTCCGCCGGAATGATCGACCCAACCTGGTTTGCGGTGCGTTCGTTGTATTCTTTCACGAAGCCCATGATGTTGATCCCGTGCGCACCGAGCGCCGGCCCCACGGGCACCGCCGGGGTCGCCTTCCCCGCCGGCAATTGCAGCTTCACAATCGCCTTGACACGCTTCGCCATGAATCTATCTACCTCCTGAGGTGGTGGGGCCCCTCAGCCCCGGAGCGGGCGCGGCCGCAGCGAGCCGCCGCCCTCCCTCACACGCCGTGCCAGCCGCTCGCGAGACCGCCTCGCCAGTGCCGCACGCATCAAGGGGGCGCGCGACCAGAGTTCGCGGCCCGCGGCGCCCCTTCCAAAAGACTATTATCGCACACCGCGCAAGCGCCGCGAACCCTGCCGGGACCCGGCACTCCACGCCAGGCATGGTATAATCAGCGGATGGAGTCGTGAACGTCGGCGCGTGGTGACGGCAAGCTCACCAACCGCCGCGAAATGAGGAGTGTCAGCGTGGCGGTGAAATCCCCCAGCAAGGGCGACCAGAAGGCCGCCCAGAAGAATGGCAAGGTCCCCGGTGCGGCGGCGGATCGCGTCAACGTCGCCCTCCTGAAGCGCCTGAGCGAAACCCCTGGCGTCTCCGGCCGTGAAGAGCGTGTGCGCGCCCTGGTCATCGAAGAGCTGCGCCCCTTGGTCGACGATATCCAGGTGGACGCCCTCGGCAATGTCATCGCCCTCAAGAAGGGCTCCGGCGACCGGCGCGTTATGCTGGCCGCCCATATGGACGAGATCGGCTTCATGGTCCGCCACATTGACGACCGCGGCTTCCTCAAATTGCAGCCCCTCGGCGGCTTCGATCCCCGCGTGCTCGTCGCCCAGCGCGTCATCGTCCACGCCGCCGCCGGCGAGCCGCTGCGCGGCGTGCTCACCCCCGCTACCAAGCCCGTCCACCTGCTCGGCGACGACAAGCCCAGTGCCCCCAAGCTCGAGGAATTCTACGTGGATCTTGGCATGGAGCCCGCGCGCGTGAAAGAGGTCGTCAGCATCGGCGACTCCGTCACCCTCGACCGTACCCTCGAGCGCGTCGGCGATGGCGTCATCGGCAAGGCCCTGGACGACCGCTCCGGCGTCTTCACCATGATCGAAGCGCTGCGCCGGCTCGGAAAGCATAAGGTCAACATCCTCGCCGTGGCCACCGTTCAGGAAGAAGTCGGCCTCCGTGGCGCCACCACATCCGCCTACCAGGCCCGCCCCGACGTAGCCATCGCGCTGGACACCACGCTCGCCGTGGACACCCCCGGCATGCCCGACACCGAGGCGGTCACCCGCCTGGGCGACGGCGTGGCCATTAAGGTGTTCGATTCCTCCGCCATCCCCAACTTCAAACTGGTCCGCCACCTGCGCGACGTGGCCGAGCGCCACCACATCACCCACCAGCTCGAGGTCTTGCCCCGTGGCGGCACCGACGCCGGCGCCATGCAGCGCGCGCGCCAGGGCGCCCCGGCCATCACCATCTCCATCCCCTCGCGCTACGTCCATACCGTCAACGAGATGGTGAACCTGGCCGACCTCGACGCCGCCGCTACCCTCCTCGCCCGCTACCTCGAAGACGCCCACACCGGGGCCTACGAGTTGTAGTCGCCAGCGACAAAGCGGTCTTGCCGATTGAAGATCCCGTGTGGGGCGTCCGCATGACGCCCCACACGCATCGCTCGCATGATTGGCGCGGGGCGATGAACCCGAACCGGCCGCCCCGCGGATTCGCCCGGCTGTCCCCGGACTTTCACCCTCTTCTCCGCCACCCCCACGACACGCCCGGTGGCCAGGATTCTCCCTCACATCGCCCCAGGTTAAGCTGCGCCCCGCGCCGCCTCCCGACATGTTCAGGCCCATCGCCGACGCCGCGCGTCATTGGGCTTCTCCCGAAAATCGACCCCCATGTCCCCTGCCCGCTCGACGCACCCGAACCTCAGGATTCTCCTAAAATTAGCCCTATGGTTGAGCCGCCGCTGGCCGCTTCCAGGCACTTTTCAGGCCCATCGCTGACGGCGCGCCGTCATGGGGCTTCCCTCGCAAACCGCCCACGGCCCCCCAACCACCCGGCTCGCCGGCGCGGATGCGCCGCGTCCTTCCGGGCGCCTCCTCGCTCCACCGCCCGGCCCGCCCTTGGTCGCCACCACGATGTTCACCCGCCTCACTGGCACCCCGCCGCGATGGCAATTGATATGTGGAACGTGCGCACAGTCCTTCGATTCCGCATGCCCGCCAAACCACGCCACCTGCCCCTGGCCACCGCGTTCACTTGCCAGGCAAATTGCGGGCGCGCCCACGGCGCATACCCGACCCCAGGAGGCCCACATGTCCAGTGAGCCCGGCGGCGCCAACCCGCACGCCCATCCCCCCGACCTCATCCTCACCTGGTCGCCCGCCTATCACCCCGAGTGGGACGACGACCCCGGCCAGTACGTCGAGCATGGCATTGTCGCCTGGGGACGCAGCCGGCGCCTGGCGCGGGCCGCCAATCCCACCCGCGCCTTCAAAGCCTACCTCGGCGTCCAGCACTACGACCCTGACCGCTGGCACGTCCCCGGCCCAGCGCGCAGTGTCTACTTCCTCTCCCTCTTCGTCGCCGGCCGCACTATCACCCTCCGCACCTTCCCCACACTCCCCGACGCCCTCACCGCCCTCCGCGACTTCCACGCCCGCCTCTCCCCGCACCCCTGAGCGCCACGCCCAGACCCCACCCGCCATTCAAGAGACGGACAGGCGCAGCACCGGCGCCGTTGACCCGTGAGCGCTGCTCACAGCCCCCTCCCCGCCCGCCCTTCGCCGGCTCGCCTCGCGCCGCCTGCCCTTGGCCACCGCGCGTCGTGCGCCTGACTCCCCTCCCCGTCGCGACGGGGAGGGGCCAGGGGAGAGGACCCCAGGGGCTGGGCGAAGGGACCCCCTTGCCCCGACCATGACCCGCGTGCTACAATTCTGACGCGCGAGTCAGAAGATGACATTGGTGACAAGGACGCCGCCAACCGCCCGCGCCGCGACGAGGCACAGACGCGAATGAATCGAGGGAGACCCCCATGGCCACCGCCGCCGGCCCCCAACCGGCCCAGCCAGTGAAACCCAATCAACCCACCATTCCCGATCAACCCCCCTTTCCCGAGCGGCCTATCCCGCCGGAGCGCCCGCCCCACCCCGAACGCCCCCTCAAAGAGCGTCAGCGAGAGGAGCGCGAGCACCTGATCCTCCAGACCGCCGAAGACCTGCTGCTCGAGCGTGGCTACCATGAGATGTCCATCGACGAGGTCGCCGCTCGCGTCGGCATCTCCAAGGGCACCGTCTACCTCCACTTTCCCAGCAAAGAGGACCTCGTCGTCGCCCTGCTCGAACGCGGCACACGCCAGTTCATCCGCGCGCTCGACGACGTCCTCTCCGCGCCCGGCACCCCCCGCGAGAAGCTGCGCGCCATCATCGGCAAGATCTATTGGGGCACCCCCGGACGGCGCTTTGACCTCCGCACCATCCTCTTTCAAAACCCCGAATTGCTCCGCCGCATGGCCGAGCGCCGGCATGCCGAGCCAGGCCCCTGGGACGAGTCGACTCGCCGCATCGGTACGCTCCTCGACGAGGGCAAGGCGTCCGGCGACTTCGATCCCTCCATGTCCACCGCCGTCATGATGAGCCAATTCTGGAGCATGATCAACCCACATAGCTACCAGCGGTTGGTCGTCCAGGAGGGCATGCCAATCGAGGAAGTCGTCGAGCAGCTCACTCGCTTCTACTTCAAAGGTATCGCGGCCAACTCGTCATGCGATCCAGAGATCGCGACGCCACCGGACGCGAAGGCCGACACCAGGAGTACGCGCTACACTCCGCCGACGGGCGAGGAGGAACTATGATCCGGCTCTTTCGCTTCCTGCGACCGTACACCTCCCTGATCCTGCTCGTGCTGGTGTTGGTCTTCTTCCAGTCGCTGGCCAACCTCTACCTGCCCACCCTCATGGCCGACATCGTGAACAAGGGCATCTTGAAGAACGACCAGAACTACATCCTGCGGACGGGCGGCCTCATGCTGCTCATCACGCTGGGCGGCACGCTGTGCGCCATCGGCTCGGCGTTCTTCGCGGCGCGCGTGGCGGTGGGCTTCGGCCGCGACGTGCGCGGCCGGCTCTTCACGCACGTGGAAGGCTTCTCGCTCCACGAGTTCGATGTCGTCGGCACCGCCTCGCTGATCACGCGGACGACCAACGATACCAACCAGGTTCAAAATGTCCTCGTCATCCTGCTCACCATGATGGTCAGCGCGCCAATGACCGCCATCGGCGGCATCATCCTCGCCGCGCAACAGGACGTGACGCTGACCTGGGTGCTAGCCGCGGCCATCCCCGTTCTCGTGATCGCCATCCTGATCGTCATGAGCCGGGCGATTCCGCTCTTCCAGGTGATTCAGAAGAAACTCGACAAGATCAACCTGATCCTGGACGAAACGCTGACGGGCGTGCGCGTCATCCGCGCCTTCGACCGCGATCGCTATGAGGAGCACCGCTTCGACGTCGCCAACCTCGATCTGACGGACACCGCCATTCTGGTCAATCGCCTGGTCGCGATCCTCTTCCCGTTCATGATGCTGGTGCTCAACGGGACTACCGTGGCCATCTTCTGGTTCGGCAGCATCCGCATCAGCAACGGACAGATGGGGTTCGGCGCCCTGTTCGCGTTCCTGCAATACGGCCTGCTGATCCTCTTCGCCTTCCTGATGCTCTCGTTCATGTTCATCTTCCTGCCGCGCGCGGCGGCCTCCGCGACGCGCATCAACCAGGTGCTCGATATGAAGCCGGAGATCTCCGACCCCGTGGCCGCGTCGGCAGTCCCCGCACGAAGCGGCGGCCACGGGGCGACCACCGCGGTTCCGGTGTCCGCGCCGCTGGCTGACGCGCCAACCAGTGCGCCGCTGGCGAGCGCGCCACGTGGCACGGTGGAGTTCCGCGACGTGACGTTCAGCTATCCAGGCGCCGAGGAGCCAGCCCTCTCGCACATCTCGTTCACGGCGCGGCCGGGGCAGGTGACGGCGATCATCGGCGGCACGGGCGCCGGCAAGAGCTCCCTGGTGACGCTGATCCCGCGCTTCTACGACGTGGATAGCGGCAGCGTGCTGGTGGACGGCACGGACGTGCGCGCGCTGACACAGGAGGCACTGCGGGCGAAGACCGGCTTCGTGCCGCAGCGGGCGGTGCTTTTCTCGGGGACCATCGCCGAGAACATTCGCTACGGCAAGCCGGACGCCACCGACTACGAGGTGCGCCACGCCGCCCAGGTGGCGCAGGCCAGCGAGTTCATCGACACCATGCCCGACGGCTACGACGCCGTGATCGCCCAGGGCGGCACCAACATCTCCGGCGGGCAGAAGCAGCGCCTCTCCATCGCGCGGGCGCTCGTGCGCCGGCCGGAGATCTACGTCTTCGACGACACGTTCTCCGCGCTGGACTACGCCACCGACGCGAAGCTGCGCGCTGCGCTCAAGGCGGAGACGAGCGACGCGACCGTGTTGATCGTCGCGCAGCGCGTCAGCACGATCATGGACGCCGACCAGATCCTGGTCATAGACGAAGGCAGCCTGGTGGGCACGGGCACGCACAAGGACCTGATGGAAACCAGCGAGGTCTACCGCGAGATCGTGCTGTCGCAGCTCTCGCTTGAGGAGGTGGCATGAACGGGGATCGTGGCTCGGCCCGCCAGAACGGGCCGAGCGGGGCCGGGCGGCCGGGCCAGCCCGGCGGACGGCCGGGCGGCATGTTCGGCGGCGGACCAATGGCCGGCTTCGGCATGCCAGTCCAGAAGGCGAAGAACTTCCGCGGGACGCTGCTGCGCCTGATCGGCTACTTCCGTCCGGAAGCCTGGCTGTTGGTCGTCGTCCTGGCGGCGGCGATCATCAGCACACTGTTCAACATCCTCGGGCCCAAGATCCTGGCCATGGCGACGGACAAGCTCGCCGCTGGCTTCATCGCGAGGTTCACCAACCCCAGCGCCAAAATTGATTTCGACTACATCGGCCACATCATGCTGATCCTGCTGGGCCTCTACGTGCTCAGCTCCATCTTCAGCTACGTGCAGCAGTACCTCATGGCCGGCGTGGCGCAGCGCACCGTCTATCGGCTGCGGCGCCAGGTGGACGAGAAGCTGGCGCGGCTGCCGCTGCGCTACTACGACACCAAGACCCACGGCGAGATCATGAGCCGCGCGGTCAACGACATGGACAACATCAGCAACACCCTGCAGCAGAGCCTGACGCAGTTCATCACGTCGCTGGTGACCGTCGTCGGTGTGATCGTCCTGATGCTGACCATCAACTGGATCCTGACGGTGGTCGTGCTGCTGACGCTGCCGCTCAGCTTCGGCGTCACGGCGCTGATCGCCAAGCGCTCGCAGCGCTATTTCGTCAGTCAGCAGCGCGCGCTGGGCGAGCTGAATGGGCATGTGGAGGAGATGTTCAACGGCCATCCAATCGTCAAAGCGTTCGGCCGCGAGCGGCAGTCGGTGGCGGCGTTCCGGGAGATGAACGACCGGCTCTACGATGCCGGCTGGCGGGCGCAGTTCGTCTCGGGCCTGATCTTCCCGATGCTGACATCCCTCGGCAATGTCGGCTACGTGGCGGTGGTCGTGGTCGGCAGCGTGCTGGTGACGCAAGGGACCATCGGGATCGGCGAGGTGGTGGCGTTCATCCAGTACGCGCGCCAGTTCTCGCAGCCGATCACCCAACTGGCCAGCATCGCCAACACGATCCAGCTGACCATCGCCTCGGCCGAGCGCATTTTCGAGCTGCTCGACGAGGGCGAGCAACTGCCTGAGGCGGCGGACCCGGTGACCATCGCGGCGCCGCGCGGCGCGGTGCGCTTTGACCACGTCACGTTTGGCTACACGGCGGGCGAGCCGCTGATCCGCGACATGAACATTGATGTCCACCCAGGGCAGACGATCGCCATCGTCGGCCCCACCGGCGCCGGCAAGACCACCCTGGTGAACCTGCTGATGCGCTTCTACGAGCTGGACGGCGGGCACATCCTGGTGGACGACATGGACATCACCGCGCTGCGCCGCGGCGACCTGCGCCGCATGTTCGGCATGGTGCTGCAGGACACCTGGCTCTTCAACGGCACGATCCGCGAGAACATCGCCTATGGCCGCGAGGACGCCAGCGAGGCGGAGATCGTCCAGGCCGCCAAAGCCTCCCAGGCCGACCACTTCATCCGCACGCTCCCCGAGAATTACGCCACCGTGCTCAACCAGGAGGCGACCAACCTCTCACAGGGGCAGAAGCAGCTGCTCACCATCGCCCGCGCCGTGCTGGCCGACCCCGCCGTCCTGATTCTCGACGAAGCGACCAGCAGTGTGGACACGCGCACCGAGGTGTTAATCCAGGCGGCGATGAGCGACCTGATGCGCGGCCGGACGAGCTTCGTCATCGCCCACCGACTCTCCACCATCCGCGGCGCCGACCTGATCCTCGTCATGCACCACGGGACCATCGTGGAGCAGGGCACCCACGAGGAGCTCCTCGCGCGCGGCGGCTTCTACGCCGAGCTCTACAACAGCCAGTTCGCCGCCAAGACCGCCGAGGTCGACACCCTCGCCCGCGAGATCTTCGAGCGCCAGCCCGTGGAGGCCGCGCCCGCCGGCGGCGTGACCACCGGGCCCGAGTCGCCGCGGGCCGAATAGAGGCTTCCGCCACGATCGCGAGCCGGCGTGGACGAGTGATGTCCACGCCGGCACAACCTCAGATGGCCAGCCCAGGCTCGCGGGCGACGTCAGGCTTTCCGTTGTCCTTGACTGATGGAAATGGCCACAAGCGCACAACAATCGGCGGGCCCAGTCGCTCGCCGCTTCGCGCCCTGGCCGGTGGCACCGTCGCCGTCTTGGTGCGGCCGCGCGTCCGGACGTTCGCCGCACGGCGGCAGGAAGCCCACTGGGCCACCATCTGGATCGGGGTGGCCGCGCTGGCCGTCGTCCAGGGGCTGGCGGTCGCCATCGCGACCGCTGGGCCGGGCGCCGCCGCGGGCGTCTCATCGCTGCCGATCGGCCCGAAGCTGCACCTGCCGCACGCACCGCTCTGGCTCGGCCTCATGGCGTTCGCTGGCTCCTTCGCCGAGTTCTTCCTCTTCTCGGCGCTGCTGCTCCTGAGCGCGCGGCTCTTTGGCGGGCGCGGCTCCTACCTCGCGCAGTCGTATCTGATCGTCCTCTTCTGGCTCCCGCTCTTCGGCGTGTCCGCGGTCGCGAGCCTGTTCGAGACCCCAGGGTATATCATTGGACTCCTCGCGCGGCTCTACGCGTTGGTCCTGCTCGCCCCGGCACTCGCCGCCGCGCACCATCTCTCGCTGGCGCGCGCCTGGGGCGCTCTGCTCGCCGTCGTGGCCGTAGGGCTCCTGCTCGGCGTCGTCGCGCTCACCGTCGCGGTCGTGCACGTCGCGGATCTGATGAAGTGAGAGCGCGCATGGTGGTTCGCCTGTTCCGACGGACTTGCGCGGACTTGCGCGGACTTGCGGGGCGGGCTACCATATGCGCATGTGAGTAGCGGGCGATCGGATTCGCCGCGTTAGCGGGCCAGCATGCTCCGTCGCGGGCGTAGGTGCGGTCGCGCGCGCTCCCAAATGGCGATGGACGTGCGCGCAAACACGCTCGCGGGAAAAGGAGCTCCAGATGCCACCCGCCACTCCGCAACCCATCAACCTCTTCGAGTACGAGCCACTGGCCAAGGCACGTCTGGAACCCTTGGCCTATGACTACTATGCGGGCGGTGCGGAGGACGAGTTGACGCTGCGCGAGAACCGCGCCGCCTACGGGCGCATCAAGCTGCGGCCGCGCATGCTAGTGGGCGTGGGCCAGATTGAGCTTGCCACCACGGTCCTCGGTATATCGATCAGCCTACCGGTCATGGTCCCGCCAATGGCTTTCCACGGCATGGCGCACCCGGATGGCGAGGTGGCGACCGCGCGCGGGGCGGGGGCGGCGGGCACGCTCATGGTCGTGAGCCCGCCGTCCAATCGCAGCCTGGAGGAGGTGGCGGCGGCGGCCACCGGCCCGCTCTGGTTCCAACTCTACGTCTACAAGGACCGGGACGTCTCCGCGTCGCTGGTGCGCCGGGCGGAGGCGGCCGGCTACCGCGCGCTCGTGTGGACGGTCGACTTTCCGGTGGCGGGCCGGCGCGAGGCCGACGAGCGCAACGGCTTCGGACTGCCGCCCCATTTGCGCCAGGGCAATTTCACCGGACGAGACGAGGTTCGCCCGACCGCGCCGGGGGGCTCCGGGCTGGCGCGGGTGGTCGCCGCCGAATACGACCGGTCGCTCACCTGGGACGCGCTTGCGTGGCTGCGCTCGCTCACGCGGATCCCGATCGTCGTCAAGGGCATCCTCACCGCCGAAGACGCTACCCGTGCTGTCGAGCATGGCGCGGACGCCATCGCCGTCTCCAACCACGGGGGACGCCAGCTCGACACGGCCGTCGCGACCATTGAGGCGCTCCCCGAGGTGGTCGAGGCAGTCGCGGGGCGCTGCGAGGTCTATGTGGACGGTGGCATTCGCCGCGGCACAGACGTGCTCAAAGCCCTGGCGCTCGGGGCGCGCGCCGTCTTCGTCGGCCGGCCCGTGCTCTGGGGGCTGGCGGTCAGCGGCGCGGAGGGCGTACAGCGCGTGCTGGAGTTGCTGCGCCACGAGCTGGAGGTGGACATGGCGCTCGCCGGGTGCCCCACGCCCGAGAGTACAGACCGGTCGCTCGTCAGGCTCCCAAACGGCGGAGCGCCCCTCTGATACTGATTCTGGAGAGTCCCCGCGGGCCGACTCTGGAGCGTCCCCGTAGGGGGACTTCGTAGCCGCAGGCTCCTAGCCGCGGTTTCAACCGCTATGGCTAGGGCTGTGCCTTCTGTACGCATGGGAGCTCATGACACCCGCTCCGCCGCGCGCTTCAACCGCGCGTGCCCATCCGCCACGCCGCGCTCACAACTCGGCGTCATCACTACTTCGATCAGGCGACCCCGCCATCCAGGCGGGAACGTGAAGTCTCAGCCAAAGCTTACCCGGCAGCTCACGTCGTCCACCGGCTCGCAGACGATGTGGTTCGCCGCGAGGATGCCTAGCGGCAGCTCCGTCCGCAGGTCCAGGATGTGCCGCGCCGCATCGACGCCCACGACATGTACCGTCACCGGCCACCGGCGCCCAAACGCCGTCGCGCTGGCGTAGATCGTCTGGCCTGGTGCGGCGGGACCCTCTGGGTCGATTCGCTCAGTGCGCGCATTCCACCAATCGCCATATCCCGCCGGGTCCATCAGCACCGCCCATGTCCGTTCCAGCGGCGCGTGTACCACCGCCACCGGGCACACAGAGATCGACATGTGGCTCTCCCCTCGTCCAGTCCTACGTCGCCATCCCCAGCGCGTACTCGATGAACTCCAGTGTCTCCGCGAGGTCGCGCGGATCGGCCGGCTGGCGCACCTTCGTGGACGGATCTGGCCGCTCGCCCTCCGCGCGCCGGATGAGGTCCGCCCAGCGTGGATCCAGCGCCCCGCGCGCCCAGCGCGCGCCCGCCCGCTTCGACTCGATCCGGCCCGTCTCGAGCGTGTGCAGCATCCGGCAATAGCTCAGGACGGCGAAGGGCCAGGCCCAGCGATTGTCAATCCGGTAGCGCTGTGCCCAGATCTCGCCCGCCCAGTCGCGCATGTTGGCGCGCACCTCGCGCCGGAGATCGTCCGCCGCGACCGGATCGATCATCGTGTCCGGCGCGGGGCCGGCCAGCGTGATCCCATGCTCGCGGACGACCCAGCGCACGACCCGCGTGTCGTCATGGACCGATCGGGCGAGCATCTGGCTGGTGTTGTCGAGAAAGAGCACTGGGTGCCTCGTCTCGCCAGCACGGCGCAGGATGTCTACGGGCATATACGAGCCCTCGAGATGCCGCGCCCAATGCGAGGGGAGCTGATACAGCCTGGCATGGAGCGCTTGCAGGGCTGGCAACTCCTCCTCCGTCACATCCCGTTGCATCGCGATCAGGAAATCTACGTCGCTGTCGCGATCCCACTCGCCCACCGCGAACGAGCCTTGCAGGTAGGCGGCGACGAATTTACTACCCAGCACGCCCTGAGCGCCCGCCACCAATGCTCGCAGCACCTCATTGAGCTCGGCATCAGAAGTTGGGATGTCGCTGGCCATGGGCATCACCTCCGTCGTCGTGGGTCGGACCAGCCATACCATACCTTCACGTGCGGAGCCGCGACCACGCCCCCTGGCGCTCAGAGGGTGTCGTTGCCATCCCCCTGGGCGCTTCGCCCGAAAATAGCCCAATGGCCACGTCGTCGCCGGACCTGCCCCCCCTGTGCCCGCCACCCCTAAGTGCCCGCTCGCCAGCCAAGATTCTCCTGAAAATAGCCTGTTGCCCGCCCGCGGTCCTCGACGCTTAGGATGACACGCGGAACTTCCATTCCGCATCCTCGCCACCCGATCCGCCCCCCTTGACCACCCCGCCCGCGATTGCGCCGCCATTATCAGCCTCATCGCTGACGGCGCGCCGTCCTGGGGCTTCCCTTGATTACCGCTCGCCGCCCCCACGACCTGTCCCCAACTCAGGATTACACGCGGAACTTCAATTCCGCATGCTCCCCCGACCACCCCGCCCGCCCGTGGTCGCCACCTTCCGGCGAACGCGGTGAGTTGTCCCGCCACCCTCACCATCCACCCTTGACGACAATACTACGTTGTCGTACAATACGACCACGTATGAACATACGCGGCACGCAACCCATCGTCCCAGCGCTGGAGCACGCCACCCATGCGGTGGCGCTGTGGATCGACCGCGTCTTCGGCGACACGTTCAATGATCCGCGCCTGACCGAGGCCGAAGTCAACGTGCTCGCCTATCTCGTGCGCCGCGCGCCCTGCCCGATCAACGACCTGCACCGGAGCTTTGGCCATAAGCGGTCCACCCTGACCAGCCTGGTGGA
>JANWHL010000083.1 GCA_025450405.1 Ktedonobacterales bacterium | reverse complement strand
GGGGGGCCGCCCCCCCCCGGGGCGGCGGGGCGGCCGCGCGGGGGGGTCGCCCACTCCCCCCCCCCGCGGGCGGCCACCGCGGGGGGGGCGGGGGGGGGGGGGGGTGCCCCCCCCCCGACTTTGTCATTTGGTGGCTTCGAATGCATCCACTGGATCAACTCGCGTGGTGGCTGCTGTCCACGTTCGGCGCTCGACGTCGTCGGACCGCACCGCATTCGGCATGCGCGCTTCCGCATCGTCGGGCCAGCCGATGGAGGGTCTCTGGGGGAGACCCGTCGCCCGGCGGCACCAAAGGCGATGCCTTCAAACGCGTCGCGTATTACACGTGGCCGGGCGCGTGGGCATCGAACCGCCGCACGCGTCGCCGCTCGTACCAGGCGTACACACGCAGCCCACAGCCAACGAAGATGTCGCCCGCGCGCAGCAGCGCGCGGTCCGCCAGGGTGGGCTGATCGGTGCGCGCCTCTTTGACGAGGCGGTCGGTCGCGGCGGCATGCTCGAAGTCGTGCTGGCGTGCGTGTATGGCATCGGCGTGCATCTGAGTATCCAACACGGGTTCCTCCTCATGTCTGGGGTGGCGGGACGGCGACATCCGGACCCGCGCCACGCGCGATGGACGTGGTGGACGTGGTGGACGTGGTGGACGTGGCTCCGCCGGCACTTCGATTCAGCCCTTAGATCTGGCGCTCGCCGCGGCCATCCTGTGCCGCTTCCTGTCGTCGGCGATCGCCAGCCGGCCGCCCCCGCGCAGGGAGAGCGACGGGGGGACGGACGGCCATGCGCAAGATATACCATGGCCGTCGAATAAAGTCAATACGTGTGAGAAGAAAATCAATACTCTGCCAGACAATGTTAACAAATCGCTGTCACTGCCCGCCGACCACCTCCCCAGCGCGTGACGCTCCCACTCCCCAGCGACGCCAGTGATACAATGGCGTGGGCCGAGGCCACGGCACGAGCACGGCTACGGCACGGCATGGGCATCGCAAGGGCGATGTCCACCGGGACCGCCGCGGCAGCCGCGGGGACATTGGGGGGGACGATCATGGCTGGGCGGTCCGGGGCGAAACGGGAGGATGACCACGGGGATCACCCCGATCACGGTGACTACGGGGATCACGGCGGAAAACTCGGACACCGCCGGAGCGCCGCGGCGGGGGGCGCAACGGCGCCGGTCGCACCGCCGCCCGCCGTCACCCTTGGCGCGGCACGGCTCACGCCGGATGCGGTCGTGGCCGTGGCACGCGCGGGAGCCACGGTGGAGCTGGCCCCAGCGGCCGTCGCGCGCATCCGCGCGGCGCGTGCGCTTGTCGAGCGCCTGATCGATGAGGACCGCACCGTCTATGGCGTCACCACCGGCTTCGGCCACCTCAGCCGCGTCAAGATCGCCCGTGACACCCTGGCCGACCTCCAGCGCAATCTCATCCGCAGCCACGCGAGCGGCATTGGCGAGCCGCTCGACGTACCGACGACCCGCGCTGTCGTCCTGCTCCTGGCGAACAGCCTCTCGCGCGGCCACTCCGGCGTGCGTGTGGACCTCGTCCGGCTCCTCATCGGCCTCTTAAACGCGGGCGTAACGCCAGTCGTGCCGGCGCGCGGGTCGGTCGGCGCCAGCGGCGACCTGGCTCCGCTGGCCCATCTCGCGCTGGTGCTGATCGGTGAGGGTGAGGCGTGGTTCGCCGGCGAGCGTCTCCCCGGCGGCGCGGCGCTCCGGCGCGCCGAACTCGAGCCCACCACCCTCGCCGCCAAAGAGGGCCTCGCCCTCATCAATGGCACCCATGTGATGGAAGCCTGCGGCATCCTGGCGGTTCACGACACGCGCAAGTTGCTGCGCGCGGCCGAGGTGGCCGCCGCCGCCAGCACCGAGGCGCTTCTGGGCAGCTACGTCCCACTGGACCCGCGCATCCACGCGCTGCGTCCCCAGCCCGGCCAGGCCCATACCGCCGCGCGCCTGCGCGCGCTGCTGGTTGCGAGCGAGATCAATCCCAGCCACGCCGACTGTGGTCGCGTCCAGGACCCCTACTCACTGCGCTGTGTGCCCCAGGTGCTGGGCGCCGCGCGCGACGGCCTGGACTATTGCGCGGCGGTCGTGGCCGACGAGCTGGGCGCCGTGACCGATAACCCGCTGCTCTTCCCCGCCGACGGCGACACCGTCGGCGATGTGCTGACGGGCGGCAACTTCCACGGACAGCCGCTGGCCCTGGCGCTGGACTTCCTGGCCATCATTCTGGCGCAGGTGGCTAGCTTTTCCGAGCGCCGCGCGTACTCGCTGCTCGGTCCCCACGATTGGGACACCGGCGAGCACGCCGCGCCGCTCTTCCTGACCCCGCGGCCGGGACTCAACTCGGGCTACATGATCGCGCAATACGCCGCCGCTGCGCTCGTCAACGAGATCAAAGTGCTGGCGCACCCGGCCAGTGTGGACTCGATCCCGACCTCAGCCGGCATGGAGGACTTCGTGAGCATGGGCGTCACCGCCGCGTTGAAAGCGCGCCAGGCGTTGGACCTCGCGTTCAACGTTGTGGCGATCGAGCTGATCTGCGCCTGCCAGGCCCTCGAGTTCCGCCGGCCGCTGCGGCCCGGGCGCGGCGTCGAGGCCGCGTACGCCGCGGTGCGTCAGGTCGTGCCCGCGCTGGATGCCGACCGCCCGCCCTCGCCGGACATCCAGCGTCTAGCCGCCGCCATTCGTGCCGGCGCGCTTGACGATCTGGTTCCCGACGCGTCCCTGGTCACGGACATTCCTCCGGCGGATGGCCACACCCCGCGCCGCTAAACCGGATTCTTCATGCGCGTCGCATCGCGGCCTTCCCTCCGTCTCCCCCTCGCCCTTCGCCCCGCGGCCTTCCCCTCCGCCTCCCCCTCGCCATGGCGAGGGGGTCGGGGGGTGAGGACACCCAGGTCGCGCACACGTACCCCGAGTTACCCGATCACGAAGGGATCGGAATCCACCTCAACGGGCTGGCTGCTCCCATCCGCGCTCGGCCGGTACGTGAATGCGACCCGATACGTGCCGGCCGTCCACATACCCAATGCCGCGCCGGTCGCCGCCGGTGTCAGCATGACGAAGTCGGCCCGCAGGGGAGCGATACCTAGGATCCGTGTGGGACTTGCCAGGAGACACCGAGCCTGTGGTCGCCACTCACCGTTCACGCGCAGCTCCAGTGTGACGACCGAGCAATCGCTTTGATGATCCATTGTGTAAATGCATTGGCTGAGCCCATTCCCGGCCCAGACCGGAATGGAGCTGGCCCGCCCGTAGGTGCCGCTCTCCACCACCACCGCCACCTGGCCGATGGTCACCCCAGGCGGCAGCGTGCTGACGGGCACCGCGCGCGCATTGGCGACCCGTGCCCCCCCGCTCGGCCGTGCCACCGATCCGCCCGCCGTGGGGCTCGCGCACAGCCCCAAAGTGCTTGGGGGCATGGTCGTGGTCCCCGTCCCGCCGTTCGCACAGCCGCCCAGTGCCAGACTTGTGCTCATGACCGTCGCCAGCACGACCGCGAATGCGCGCATGCGTCTCTGCCGCATAGCTTCGCACCTCCCTTGGGAAGAGGAGACGCGGGCCGGCGCGCCGCGGTTCCCGTAATCGCACCGCTCACCGTCATTACAGCATCCACTCGGTCCCGGGCAACGACTTCGGCGGCTGGACGGTGACTACCGGTGCCAGCACCTCCTGTTCGCGCTCCGCGCGCTCGCGGTCGATCTCTTCCCAGCGCGCCACCGCGCCGCTAACGATCAGTCCCGCCAGCTTGGTAGTGCTCCGCCACCGCGCGGCGGTCTTTTCTGGATCGAACCCGCCATCCGCAATGATCTGCTTCAGGTCGGCGACCGAGAGCGTGGCCAGCCGCGCGCGCAACATGGGAGCACCGCCGGCCTTCAAGATCGCCAGCGGATCGGTGGCCGGCCCCGCACCAAAAATGTCATAGAAGCCGGTCTGGGCAACCAGAGCGCGTATACGCGCCGCCAGAATTTCATCATCCCGAGCCGCTTGCGCCAATCGAATGAGCACGCCTTTGGCGTAGATCATCTCATTGTCGTCCACCGGTCGCCTCCGCTCGCGTCCCGCCGGGTCGCGTCACCATCGTCGCGCCTGGCGCGCGCGTCCAGCGATCGACCGCCCGCGCCAGGGGAATTGCTGAGCGTATCGCTGGGCGTATTGTAGCATGGCCGCACTCGCCTGCCAGCGGTCGCGGACTCCTGGGCTATCGGCCGGTGCTCACGTCCCACGGCCCGCTGGCGCCTGGGTCCGCGCGCGCGGTATCGTGTAGACGGCACATCGCGCCGGCATATGCCGCATAGCAGCGGGCCACACGCGCGCCAGGACGCGACCACCCCGCGCGGCGCCAACCACCGGGGCCGCCACCTCGGTTCATCACCATCCAGCAGCGGATCGCCAGCCAGAGAAAGTAGGCACTTAGATGTCGGAGACCCCCACCAACCCCACCCCGCTGTCCGACCCGGTCCCTCAGGCCGGTGCGCTTGCCCCGGACTTCGAGCTGCCCGATGCGGACGGCAATCGGGTAAGTCTTGCTTCCCTCCGCGGTCGGTACGTCGTGCTCTACTTCTACCCGAAGGACGACACGCCGGGCTGCACCACCGAAGCGTGCGGATTCCGCGACGCCTGGGGAGAGCTTCAACGGCTGGGGATCGTCGTGCTGGGTGTGAGCGCGGATACGTCGGGCTCGCATCGCCACTTCGCCGACAAGTACTCGCTCCCCTTCACCTTGCTCGCCGACGAAGGTCCCGTCGTCGCGCGACGTTACGGCGTGTGGGTGCGCAAGAATATGTACGGGCGTGAATACGAGGGCGTGGCGCGCACCACCTTCCTCATTGGCCCCGATGGCCACATCGCGCACGTCTGGGAGCGTGTCAAGCCCGACGGTCACGCCGAGGAAGTGCTGGCCTACGTGCGCGCGCATCCGCTGTAATACCATGTCAGAAAGGTCCGCGCCGCTGGACTTCGCGTTCCGGTGCGTCCACGCCGGTGACCTTCGCGGCCCGACGGCCCCTCGCCCGGATTCATCATGCGAACCGCGTCGTGCCGTATCAACGTGGCTCCCCCGCGGCCTGGCGCATTCGCTCCGGCCACCTCCCGCCGCGTCGCGCGCTTCCGCTCTCTGGCACCCTCTCGCCCCGCGGGGCGAGGGGGCCGGGGGATGAGGACTCCAGTCGGCTGGGGAGAGTGCGCCGCGATTTCAACCGCCAGGACACCGCTTCGCATCGTCCGGTGTCGGCATAAATGATAGGAATGACCATGGGCGCGTATGACGACGCGAACGGCGCACGCACACGCGCCAGCGAGGGGCCCGGCGACACCGCCCGCCCCGACTTCGCCCGCCCCGACTTCGCCCGCATGGCACGTGTCGGTATCCCCGAAATCATCCTCGCCGCCACCAAGACCGACGATCAAGTGACCGCCATCGTCAGCGCCTTTCTCGAGCGCACCGGCCGCGCCATCGTGAGCCGCCCGCGCGTGGCCACCCTGGCGCTGCTGGAGACGGCCTTTCCCACGTGCGCGCTCGATGTACGCGGCGGCGGGCGGATCGCGGCGCTGCGCATGCCAGATTTCGTCTTATCCGCAACCGGCGGCCACGTCGCCATCCTGACCGCCGGAACATCCGATTCGCCCGTGGCCGAAGAGGCGCGGCTGGTGGCCGAGGAGATGGGGTGCCGGACCACCGCCCTCTATGATGTCGGCGTCGCTGGGCTCCACCGGTTGCTCGGTCCGCTGGAGGATCTCCTCCGCGATGGGGTAGATGCCCTGGTCGTCGCCGCTGGCATGGACGGAGCACTCCCCTCGGTTGTTGCCGGCCTCTCACCGGTGCCCGTAATTGGCGTGCCCACCAGCATCGGCTATGGCGTTGGCGGGCGGGGGCGTGCCGCCCTGCTCTCCATGCTCCAGACCTGCGCGCCCGGACTGACGGTTGTGAATGTCGACAACGGCGTGGGCGCCGGGGCCGCGGCCGCGCGAGTCGCGAACCAGGTGGCGGCGGCGCGCGGTGGGCTGGCGCACGCGCGCGACTCGTCGGATGGACGATCGCTCCACGGCGGGGAAGATGCTCCCATGAGCGACCCGCGCGCCTCGCGCGATGGCCCACTCCATCAGCGGACACGCTGACGCGCCACGACGCGAGCTGACACGTCCCAACCTGGCGTAGGCACGGGCGGCCCAACACCACCTCTCGCCTCGTGGTTGGCTGCGGATCGTGGCCACGCCTGGCACGGTGCCGCCTGGCGGGCCGGCGACACAATCACGTAAGAACCTGACGGTGCTGGCACGATATCTGCAAGCACTCGCCGCCCAGGCAGTCCCAGCCTGGGGAACGTGTGCGTGACCCGCACGAGGAGCCGGGCGCAGTGTCCGGCGAGTTGCCAGTGAACAGAGAGGTGCGAGACCAGTATGGCAACCAGCAAGAGAGGTCCGGAGCCTGGGTCCCAGAAGGCCAAACATGGCGGCCAGGCCGTGCGCGAGAAGTACGGCCCGGAGTTCTACTCCCGGATTGGCAAGAAGGGTGGAGAGGCCGTCAAGGAGCGCAGGGGACCCGCCTTCTATGCCGAGATCGGCAAAAAGGGCGGCGAATCCACCAAGCGGCAACAGGGCCCCGAGTTCTATTCCCGCATCGGGAAGAAGGGCGGCGAGCGCGGCCGGACGCCCAAGCAGCAGACCACCGAGAAGTAGCGCTCCCGGCTTCGGGCCCTCCAGGGTCCGCTGGCGC
>JANWHL010000082.1 GCA_025450405.1 Ktedonobacterales bacterium | reverse complement strand
TGTTCGCGCATAACCACATCGCCTCTCCAGCCCATGTATGTCACGGCATTCGCTGGCACCACCTGATGCGATTATAGATGGCCTGGGAAGTCCCACCCGCTTTCAGTCGCGCCGGCGTTCCGCCGAATAGTCCGCCCGCCAAGCACACACCCTAGCACCGCGCTGTCCCACAAACACCCGTTCGCGTGGGCAACCGTCTGCCGTCATGGCCCTCCGGTCGCTGTGCGCGCCAACGATCCCGGCGTGCGAAGGCCGCCGTGACTCGACCCTTCGGGACTACTTCTACGCCGGCAGGTTACACCGGTCACACGCCAGTAGAAGCCCGTGCGTCCTGGTCACCCGTTCCGGCGACCGTCCGACATCGCGCTCGGTGATGTACCCACGCCCGCGTGTGCTATGATGCCGGCGTACGCGGCTTGCCGCGTCTTCGCGGCCGGGCACGCTCAGCACGCCCATGGCCTTGTACGGCAGGGAGACACCGGCAGGGAGGCTTCGGTCTGGACCACGGGAGAGGCACCCGCCATGGCATCCCCGTCCGACTCCACGTTTGGCGCGCTGCTGCGCCGCCATCGCCTGACCTCCGGTCTTACCCAGGCCGAGCTCGCCGAGCGCGCCGGCCTCTCCGTGGTGGGTCTCGATGACCTCGAGTCGGGTGTGCGGCGTATCCTCCCCCACGAGGCGGTGCTCCACCTCGCCGACGCCCTCGCGCTTTCGCCGAAGGACCGCTCGCGCTTCGAAGCGGCCGCGCGCCTCGCCGACGCCCTTGACCTCGCCCACCGCGACCGCGCGGCGTTCGAGGCGGCCGGGCGGCGCGCGACCAGCGCGCACCCCGCCGTTCCCGCGCCATCCAGCGCGACCACGGCTCCAGCCGCCCCCGATGTGCCCAGTGCCCGGAGCCCCTCTCCCACCGCCCCCGCCGCTCAGTCCGCTCCGTCCGCGTCAGACCTCGGCGTCACCCCGCCCACTGGCACGGTCACCTTCCTCTTCACCGACATGGAAGGGTCCACGCGCCTGCTCCAGCGGCTCGGCTCCCGCTATGCCACCGCGCTCGCCGACCACCACCGCCTGCTGCGCGCCGCCTTCTCCGCCCATGGCGGCTACGAGGTCGACACTCAGGGCGAGAGCTTCTTCATCGCCTTCCCCTCAGCCCCCGCGGCGCTGGCCGCCGCCACCGCCGCCACCCGCGCCCTTGCCGCCCATCAGTGGCCGGACGGCACCTCCGTGCGCGTACGCATCGGTCTCCACACCGGGGCTCCGCAGCGCGTCGGCGCCAGCTACGTCGGGCTGGATGTCCACCGCGCCGCCCGCATTGCCGCCGCCGGACATGGCGGCCAGATCCTCGTCTCCGACGCCACCACCGGCCTCGTCCGCGGCGCCCTGCCCGACGGCACGGGTCTGCGCGATCTTGGCGCCCACCGGCTCAAGGACCTGCAGCAAGCCGAGCACATTACCCAGCTGGTGATCTTCGGTTTGCCCTCCGACTTCCCCCCGCTCAAAGCCTTGGATGCTCGCTCACACAATCTTCCGGTCCAGCCCAGTCCGCTCGTCGGCCGCGAACCCGAGATCGCCACACTCGCGGCGCTGCTGCGGCAGGACACCGTGCGCCTGGTCACCATCACGGGACCGGGCGGCGTTGGCAAGACACGTCTCGGCCTGCGCGTGGCCGCCGAGGTGCTCCATACCTATCCCGACGGCGTCTGGCATGTTCGCCTGTCGCGGCTGACCGATTCCGAGCTGGTCCTCCCCACCATTGCCGCTACCCTGAACATCAAGGAGAGCGGCGGCGCACCGCTGGACGAGGTGCTCCGCGCCTCGCTGCGCGACAAGCGGCTGCTCCTGATGCTCGATAACTTCGAGCAGGTCGCCTCCGCGGCCCTGGCCGTGGCCCACCTGCTGGAGGATTGCCCCGGACTCGCCGTGCTTGTCACCAGTCGCGTGGCCCTCCATCTCCGCGGCGAGCACGAGTTCGCCCTCGCGCCGCTCGCGCTGCCCGACCCGCGCCATCTCCCCTCACCCGAGCGCCTGTCCCTGTACGCCGCGGTCGCCCTGTTCGTCGAGCGCGCGCGCGCCGCCCAGGCCGACTTCACGGTCACCAACGCCACCGCGGCCGCGGTTGCCGCCATCTGCGCCCGGCTCGACGGTCTGCCACTCGCCATCGAGCTCGCCGCCGCCCGGGTCAAGCTCCTGCCGCCTCCCGCCCTCCTGGGCCGACTGGACCACAGCCTGCCAGTCCTCACCGGCGGCGCGCGCGACGTGCCCGAGCACCAGCAAACCATGCGCGCCACCCTCGCCTGGAGCGAGGACCTCCTGCGACCCGCGGAGCGCCGCCTGTTCCGGCGCCTGGCGGTCTTCGCGGGCGGCGGCACCATCGAGGCTGTCGAGGCAATCTGCGCGGCCCCTTCGGGCGCCGAGCCGCTGGAGCTCGACGTTCTCGATGGCCTGGCGGCGCTCGTGGACCAGAGCCTGATCCAGCAGCGCGAGGAGGGCACCGAGCCCCGTTTCGGCATGCTCCACGTCGTCCGCGAGTTCGCCGCCGAGCGCCTGGAGGCAAGCGGCGAGGCCGACGCGATCCGCCGGGCGCATGCCGAACACTTTGTCGCGCTCGCCGAGCGGGCCGAGCCCGAGTTGGTCGGCCCCGCCGCGGTTGAATGGCTCGGTCACCTGGAGCGCGAGCTCGACAACCTGCGCGCGGCCCTCGGTCGCGCGCTCAACCAGCACTGGCATGACCTCGCGACCCGTCTGGGGTCCGCCCTTGGCAGCTTCTGGAACACCCGCGGCGACTACAGCGAGGGGCGGCGCTGGCTCGAGGATCTCCTCGCGCTAAGAGTACCGACCGAGGGCCAGACCGTCGCCATTGGCCTCGCCGTCCGCGCCAAGCTCCTCACCCACGCCGCCGGACTGGCTTGGCTGCAGCAAGACCTCGCGCGCGCCGAGGAGTGGGCCACCGAAGAATTGGCGCTCGCGGAGCGGATCGAGGATCCCGGCCGCGCCGCGGCCGCCCTCCTCGACCTCGGGTTGGTCGCGCAGGACCGCGGCGATTCCGAGGGTGCGCTGACCTATCTGGAGCGGTGCCTGGAGCATGCTCGCCGAGCCGGTGATCTACAGCTGCTCTCCTGGGTCCTCAACGACCTCGGCATGGTCCGGCTTGTCCAGGGCGATGGCGCCGGCGCGCAAGTCTACGCCGAGGAGGCCATCGCGCTTACCAGGCGCCTCAACGCCTACTCCACCCAAACCGTCAGTCAGGCACTACTCGCCGGTGCCCGCGTGCTCCAGGGCGATCTCGCCGCCGCGCACGCGCTCGCCGCTGATGCCGTCCGACTCAGCCGCGAGGTCGGCTATCGGCTCGGCCTGGCCTACGCCCTCCTCGTACTCGCCGTGCTGGCGGCCCTGGAGGGGCGCGGCGACCACGCCGCCCGCCTTCTCGGAGCCGAGCAGGCGCTTCTGGCCCAGGCTGGTGGCCGGCCCGCGGCTGGCCTGCAGACCGCCGTGAACGATCTCATCGCGCCCGCGCGCGCGGCGCTGGGCGAGGCGGCGTGGGCCGATGCCTTCGCCGCCGGCCGCGCCCTCACACTGGACGAGGTCACCGCCGCCGCGCTCGGCGAGTCCGCCGCGCCAGGCGAGTCCGCCGCGGATGCCGGCGCGATGGAGTGACCCTCGCACGCTCCGCACGCAATATCGCCAGCAATTGTCCCGGTCAGCCGCCCGACATATCCGTCACGCACCGATTTTGGACAGTCCATGCCAGTGGCCTTCGTCTCCCCAACCGCCGACTTCCGAGAACCCGCCCCTCGACCAGAATCAGTGTCGCGGGACATCCTTCCCAGTCCTCACCCATCATCTGAAAGGAAGCTCGCCATGTCACAGACCTACACCCCTGGCATTCCCCAGCCCGGCATGCCCGAGATGCGTCTCGAGCTCGTCCCCATGCCTGTCTCCGACGTTGACCGCGCCAAGGCCTTCTACGAACAAGCCGGTTTCATCATGGGCACCGATTCCCAGGTGTCCGACACCATGCGCGTCGTGCAGTTCACGCCCCCAGGCTCCGCGTGTACCATCGTGTTCGGCACTGGCATGCCTGGCATCTCCGATATGGTGCCCGGATCGGTCAAAGGCATCCACCTCATCGTGAAGGACATCGTCACGGCACGCGACTTCCTCGCCGCGCGCGGCGTGAACGTCGAGGAAATCACCGACTTCAGCGGCGTGAAATACGCTGGCTTCAGCGATCCCGACGGCAACGGGTGGCTCCTGCAAGAGTTCCCGCCTGAAATGCGTCAGCCCGGTCAAAGCTTCTACGGAGAGAGCTAGCCCGCCGAGCCAACGCGACGTAATGCCGGTGACGACCGCCGCCATCAACTCGGCGCTATAATGGAGGGGCGTTTCACGCTGGGGACCTTCACGCGGGCGCGCACTGCCATGCCCCTATCGAGCCGAAAGGAGTGGCCGCGACATGGACACGCCGTCAGCCGCGGCCCTCCCAACCGACCCCACGCCCGCGGCCACATTCCCACGCGGCTTCACGGGCCCCGACCAACCCGACCCCGCCATCCTCCAGCGCTGCATCCAGTGCGGTCTCTGCCTGCCCCACTGCCCCACGTACCTCGAGACTCAGCGCGAGACCTCCTCGCCACGCGGCCGGATCCACCTCATCCGCGCCGTCGCCGAGGGCCACCTGGACGTCGCCGATCCCACCTTCGCCGCCCAGATGTACGAGTGCCTCGATTGCCGCGCTTGCGAAGCCGTCTGCCCCTCCGGCGTCGCCTATGGGCAGCTCGTCGAGACCGCCCGCGCGCAAATTGAGCGCGCCCGCCCACGTCCCGCGTGGCAGCGCGCCGGCCGCGCCCTGGCGTTGGGTGGCCTCTTCGGCGCACCCGGTCGTTTCCGTCTCGGCGGCGCCGCCCTGCGCGCCTACCAGCGCGCCGGCCCCCGCCGCCTCGCGCGCGCCACTGGTGCTCTGCGCCGTCTCGGCCTGGCCGAGACCGAGGCGCTGCTGCCCGACCTCCCGCCCGCCTTCATTGCCGCCCGCGGCCAGGTCTATGCCCCTATTGGACCAACACACCGCGGCCGCGTGGCTCTGCTCGCCGGCTGCGTCATGTCCACCGCCTTCGCCGCCACCGACCGCGCTACCATCCGAGTCCTGACTCTCAACGGCTACGAGGTTATCATCCCCGGCGGCCAGGGCTGCTGCGGCGCCATCACCATCCATGCCGGTGAGCCCACGCGCGCCCGCATCCTCGCCCGACGCAACATCGCCGCCTTTGAGAGCGCCGGCGCCGAGTACGTCCTGGCCAACGCCGCCGGCTGCGGGGCCACGCTGAAAGAATATGCTCGCCTCCTCGCCGATGACCCCGACTGGGCCGAGCGCGCCGCCGCCTTCACCGCGCGCGTGCGCGATGCTAGCGAACCGCTGGCCGACCTGCTCGCCGCGGGCGACCTGAACACCGCCTTCACGCCACTCTCCCTCCGCGTCACGTACCAGGAACCCTGCCACCTCGCCCACGCGCAGCGCATCAGCCGCCAGCCCCGCCAGTTGCTCGGCGCAATCCCCGGCGTCGAGGTGGTCGACATGGCCGAGCCCACACTCTGCTGCGGCAGCGCGGGCGTCTACAACTTGACGCACCCCACGATGGCGAATCGCCTTGGCGACCGCAAGGCGCGCCACATTGCCGCCGCCGGCGCGGACGTCGTCGTGACGGCCAATCCCGGCTGCCACCTCCAGGTGCGCGCCTCCCTGGCCCGCGCCGGAACCGCCATCCCCGTGCTCCAACTGATGGACTTCTTGGATGCGGCCTATCGCGGCGTGGATCCGCGCGGCGGGCCGGAGCGCGCGCCGTGATCGAGCTCTTCGCACGCTTCTGGCGCACCCGGCGCGGCCGCTGGCAGTGGTACGTCCTCTGGCTGTTCCATGCCAAATTCGTCCTCGGTGTCTCCGGCGTCATCCTGGACGACCGCGACCACGTCCTGCTCCTGCGCCATCGCTACTGGAAATCCGGCTCGTGGGGTCTTCCGGGCGGCTACGCCATTCGCGGCGAGCGCCTGGAGGAAACCCTGGCCCGTGAAGTGCGCGAGGAGACCGGCTACACGATCCAAACCCTCGCCCTCTTACGCATCGTCAGCGGCTACCGGCTGCGGCTGGAGGCGAGCTTTCTCGCCAGGATCCAGGGTGGCGAGCCGCGCCTCGATCCCCACGAGGTCCTGGAAGCGCGCTTTTTCCCACCCGACGCGCTCCCCACTGGGCTCCTGGCGTCTCACCGCGAGCTGGTCGCCCTGGCCCTTGCGCGCCCTCCCGATTCCGCGCCCATCATGACCCAGCCCGTGCGGCGCCCACTTCCCTCGAAGCGGCCGGCGGTGTAACGCGTCCCGTAGTGATAGGTGGCGGGCGCGAGCGGTCTCCGCGCGACGTGGACACGCGGTACCCGACCTGGGAGCGGCGTGCGCGTGGACCACACGGCCGCACCCAGCGAGCCGTGTTTGTGCCCTCCAGCGAAAGCGCGGCGGGCGATGGAGGGCGGCGCTATGGCGGACGACTCGTTGATCCTTGTCCAGCTCGATCCCCCCCTGCCATGTGGCGTGTGCGCGGGCGAGCGCCTCGCTCACGAAGGGCTGGCGGAGCCGGATCCCGCGCGCCCCGGTCTCTGGTCGCTGCTCCCGATCTGCCCGGTCTGCGCCGCGTGGCGTGCCCCGGCCGAGCACCGTGCCGCCCGCTCACCGCGCCCATCACGCGACGAGCATCCACCCGACAGCGACACTGGGCACACGGCGGAACCTCAGCGGCCTCCGCCCGAGCTTGCGCACCGGTAGATCAGCCGCCCGTCGCGAAGAATACGGTCAGAAGAAATCGCTCATCGGCGCCGTGCCCGGCTGCGCGGTGGGACTCGAGGCGCCAAGCTCGTCCAGACCCCATCCGTCCTCGATGGTCCGCAGCAGCGAATAGTGGTCATACGGCACGCTCGACTGATACCCTGTCCGGCCCATCGAAGAAATGACCAGCGTCGCCACACGGCCGCCGCCACTCGCGAGCCCGCAGCAGCCATCGTTGCTGGTCCCCTCGTCCCACGTGAGAAACAACACCCCGTTGCGCTGGAACGCTGGCGACGCGAGGATCGGCGGGACATTCCGCAGCAGCCATCTGTCCGTGTTGGCCACCGCGTCACCGCCACAGGCGTCGTGGCCATCGTCGCAGAGATTCGGCGTAATCCAGACGAAGTCCGGCACATTCCCGGATGTCAGCCGCGTCTGGAACTCGGCCGCGTCGTACGGCAGCACGTGGGTGGCGCAGCGGTCATTCGCCCCGTCCCGGATGTCGTCGTAGTAAACGAAGGGATCATGGCGCACGGCGTACGCTCCACCACGGTCATCGCCCGCGTCGGCCAGCCCACAGGGTTCCCGCATGCTCTCCATGTACGCCACCCAGGTCCGGCCCGAGGCCTCGATCTCGTCGGCGATGTTGCTCCGCGTCCCGGCGACATGGCAACTCGTGCCGACCGAGCAATCCGACCCGTCCAGGCCGTGCGTCCCTCCGCTCGTCAGCGCGATGTAGTTCGGCAGTGAGGGATGGGTGACGGCGAAATACTGGCTCGCGCTGCCGTACTGTCGGGCAAGGCGATTGACGTATGGCGCTCTGGCGCTGCCGTTGATCGCGTCAGCCCCCTCATTCTCCAGCACGATGACGAAGACATGCCCGAAGCGGGGTGTTGGCCGCGCCGTGCCCACCGGCAGCGGCCCCACCGGGCCGCCGCAGCCCGCGAGCACCACACACGCAAGCAGTCCCACCACGCGCGCGAACGATCCACCCGCGCGACGACCGTTCGCCATCATTCCCTCCCCTCTTCGGCCGCCCGAGTGGCGATGCCGTGTCCTCGCATTGTACGCTCCAGGTGTGAAGGTGGCAACCGCGCAAGCCCCAGCCGGCCCGGCATCGGATTGCCTCAACCGTCCCGCCTTATTCGGCACGGCGGCTGCTGAGCAAAGATGGGATCGGGAGCGCCACTGGCTCTCAAAGACCGGCATCGAGAGGCGCGTGTGGCGGCGACGCGTCGGACCCGGCGCATCTACGCGAGACTGGCCCGCCGCCGCATCCAGGTGGCCCTGGGTCACCTGGCGCGGCCCGGGAACCGCGATCGAACGGCCCACATGCGCGATGGAGGAGGCTGGGTACCATGCGACACCTGAGCTGGAGCGGCGCGGTAACTGCCATGCTCCTCATCACCATCGCCATCGCGGGCTGCGCGATGAGTCCGATCACTGGCGGTGCCACCGTCAACACACCGAGCGTGCAGGAGACTCCATCATCCGGGCCCGTCACGGTTGCGGTCGACCGGTCCCAATACACGACGGCCGACACGATCGTGGTCACCATCAACAATACGACCGGCACCACCCTCTACGCCGCCGGCGAGCGAACGCAGTGCACCGTCGTCACCCTGCAATGGCTCTCGGGCGACACCTGGCAACAGGAATACCCCTGCGCGATGAGCGTTGCCGCTCACTCCGCGCCCATCGCGCCCGGCACGTCCATCGTGCGGCTCTCGCCTAACCAGGGCGGCTATGGCCCCTGGGAAGCGGGGGTCTGCCGGATCGTACTGGCCTATGGCCAGCATCCCGGTGTTCCCCTCAACCAGAACACCCTCGTCTACTCAGCCACCTTCACTGTCGCCTGACCATGTCGCCTGACCATGTCGCCTGACCATGTCGCCTGACCATGTCGCCTGACCATGTCGCCTGACCATGTCGCCTGACCATGTCGCCTGACCATCGCGGGTCGCCGCCAGCGCCGCGGTTTCATTCCGTGTTCAGGCAGGGCGACGCCCAGGGGACTTCGTCGCCGGCGGGTTCGTGGGGGCGTCCGCTAGCGAGTTTCCGGGGAGACCCGTCGCCCAGCGTCACCCAAGTGGCTGCTTTCATTCGAGTCGCGCGTCAGAGCACGTGCCGCTCTCGCGCGAGCTGCTCGTGGATCTCACCCCGCAGCCGCTCGTAGCGCGCAATCCGCTCGCGCAGGGTTCCGCGCATCTCCTCCAGCCCGGCCAGCTTCTCATCCACCAGCCGCAATTGC
>JANWHL010000081.1 GCA_025450405.1 Ktedonobacterales bacterium | reverse complement strand
CATCGGCGGGCAGCTTCCTTGGTGGCCGCACGTTCGCCAGCCTGCGCTCGCACCGCAACTATCGCCTGTACTTCTTCGGCCAGTTTCTCTCGATGACGGGCACCTGGCTCCAGAGCGCCGCCATGGCTTGGCTGGTGCTCGAGCTGACCCACTCGGCATTCGCGGTTGGCCTGCTGGCCTTTTGGCAGTTCGGTCCCTATGCCGTGCTCGGACTCTTTGGCGGCGCCCTCAGCGACCGCCTTGACCACCGCACCACTCTGATCGTCGCGCAAGTTGCGCTTGGCCTGTGCAGTGGCGCCATGGCGGTGTTGACGCTAGCGCATGTCGTCACCTTGGAGGAGACATACGCGGTCGCGGCACTGCGCGGCCTGGTACTCGTCCTCAATAATCCCAGCCGGCAGGCCTTCATCTTTCAGATGGTAGGGCGCAAGGAGTTACCCAACGCCATTGCGCTCAATTCGAGCGTCGCCAACGCGACGCGCATCGTCGGACCTGGGATCGGTGGATTGTTAATCGCGGCGTTTGGGGTCGGCATTTGCTTCGGCATCGACGCGATCAGTTATGTGGCCGTGGTTGTCGCTCTGCTGATGATGCGCGTGGACGAGCTCGTGCCCGTCGAGCAGCGCGAGCGGCCGACCATGCTGCGCAGCATCGGCGAGGGACTCACCTACGTCTGGCGCACACCCGCGCTCCTGCTGGCGCTCTCCACGTTCCTGCTGATCTGCGTCGCCGGCATCAATTTCAGCGTGCTGCTGCCGATTCTCGCAAGCCAGACACTGCGGTCCGGCGCCCAGGTATACGGCTTGCTGACGGCGTGCTTCGGTGCCGGGGCGCTGGTTGGCGCTCTGATCTCGGCGTCGCTGGGACGTGCCACCTGGCGCATCCTCCTCCTGAGTGCGGGCGGCTTCGGCTTGGGAGAGCTCATCCTCGCCCCCCAGCGTTCGGTCGCCGGGGCGATCCTGCTGCTGTTCGCGACCGGCATCTGCTACACACTCTACACGTCCAACACCAACTCACTCGTCCAGCTCTCCACGCCGGGCTATCTACAGGGCCGCGTCGCCGGGCTCTTCAGCTACATTTTCGCGGGCAGCAGTCCGCTCGGTGCGCTCTTGGCCGGTGCCCTGGCCGAACGCGGCGGCACCGATCTCGCGTTTCTTGTGGCCGGCGGCACCGCCCTCACCTGTGCCCTGGCGGCCACCTTCTTCGCGCGCCATGGCGGAGACCGTGGCTCGTATACGCCGCCCGTTTCCAAAACACCGGCGGTCGTACCCCAACCACCGCGACCACAAGCCTGAGTCCCCGCCAAACGCGTTGCCGAATTCGCGCCGCGCCGGCGGAATGGGTGCATAATCCCCACGGGGTCTTCCCTCCCACCCCCACGCTCCCACACAATCCGACTCAGGCTTCACCCACAAGGAGAACTCACCATGTGCGGTCGCTACGCTATTCGTGTCGACGCGGAAACGCTCGCCCAGCGCTTCCACCTCACCGCGCCCGAGCTGCCCTTGCCCGACGACCTGGCCGGCCCGCGCTATAATGTCGCGCCCACCCAGCGCATGGCCATCGTGGTGCGCGACGCGGAAGGTGCGCATGCGCGCCCGATGCGCTGGGGGCTGGTCCCGCGCTGGGCGAAAGACCCCTCAGGCGGCGCGAAGATGATCAACGCGCGGTCCGAAACCCTGATTGAGAAGCCCACGTTCCGGCCGCTGGTCCGCACGCGTCGCTGCGTGGTGCCCGCGTCGGGCTTCTATGAGTGGGATCGAGCCACGCGCACGCCCTACTTCATCCACCTCAAAGGCGAGCCTGTGCTTGGCTTTGCCGGCCTGTACGACATCTGGTCCGGCCCAGATGGCACGGTGATGCCGACCTACACCATCATTACGACCGCGGCCAACGAGACAATTGCCCCCATACACGACCGCATGCCGGCCATCTTGCGCCCCGAAGACGAAGACGATTGGCTTGACCCGGCCAACACGAAGCCTGAGGAAGTTCTGCCCTTATTGCGACCATACGCACCAACCGACATAGCCCTCTACAAAGTCTCACGGGATGTCAACAGCCCGCGCAACGACCGCGAAGACCTGCTTCTGCCGCTGGGGGCATAGGCGAGCTCCGCCAGCCACGCGCGGGCGGCATGCGCAAAGCGTCCAGACATTGCCGTTTCCCCTCAGCGCTCACGGCCACATGTCGGTGTCGGGACCCCGATAGGAGATGGGAATGTCAACTGATCCACTCCAGCCGCTGGAGCGCCCGGACGGCTGGCCGATTGGGACCGTCGGGGAGTGCGGATTGTCCGCTGACCGCCTCCAGGTGTTGGTTAGTGCCATCGCGGACGGTTCCTTCACGAAATTGACGAGCGTCCTCATCGCGCGCCGGGGCCGACTGGTTTGTGAGGCGTACTTCGACGGCGCGGATGGTGACACATTGCTAAACACCCGCTCGGCGACGAAGTCGGTGACAGGAATGCTCGTCGGCATCGCCATCGACATGGGGTTCCTGGCCAGCGCGCACGCTCCAGTGCTGGCGTTCTTTCCAGACAAGCTGCCGCTCCAGCACCCCGACCCGCGGAAAGAGTCCATCACCGTCGAGGACTTCCTGACGATGAGCTCGTTGCTGGAGTGCGACGACTCTAACCCATACTCACGCGGCCATGAAGAGCGCATGTATCTGATTGAGGATTACAGCCAGTTTACGCTGGATCTTCCAATCAGAGGCTTTCCGGCCTGGGTGACACCACCCGCCGAAGCACCATACGGCCGGAGCTTTAGCTATTGCACGGCGGGCGTCGCCACGCTTGGCGGCGTGCTGGAGCGCGCAACCGGCCTCAGCGTGCCGGACTTCGCGGAGGGCCAACTTTTCGCGCCTCTGGGCATACAGCGGGCTGAGTGGCAATTCACGCCGACCCGGCTCGCGATGACGGGCGGCGGCCTCGGACTCCGCGGTCGCGATCTGCTCAAGCTCGGCCAGCTCTACCTCAACGGCGGCTCCTGGGACGGCACGCGCATTGTGTCCCGCGATTGGGTGCGAGACTCCCTGCGGCCACATGTTCGGATAGACGATGAGACGGAGTATGGCTATCTCTGGTGGTTGCGGACGTTCCGCGCGCGCGGCGGAATGGTAGGCGCCGCGCTCATGCAAGGCAACGGTGGCAACAAGATTGTCGTCATTCCTGATTTGGACCTGGTGGCGGTGATCACGAGCACCAACTACGGCGCGCGCGACATGCACCAGCTAACCGACCAGATCCTCATCGACTATGTCCTGGCCTCGGTTGAGCGCTAGCTCGATCCGACTCGCCGGCCAGAACGAAGGGCCGAGCAAAAGTGCCCGGCCCACGTCATCGTGTGTCTCTGCTACCACCAGCCCCAGCCGCCCGAACCACTCATGTCGCCTGGGCCGCCGAAGCCGCGCCGGCGCCCGTACCCGCCATATCCGAAGCGACCGGGCCCGAACGGGCCGCGCCGCCCCAGGAACATGCGTGCCAGAAACATGAGCCCGAGCAATCGGAGCACGTGCGGACCGCGACGCCGGCGGCCAAAATGTCCCCACCACATCGTGTTGGGTCCCCCTTTCCGCAAGGTACTACGTTCCACCTTCGCCCATGTTGCCAGGCAACCCGCGCGGCGCCGAATATCAGAGCGCACGCGCACCTACCGGGACACGCCCACCTTGGTTCGTGGCGCCCGCGTTCGCGCCCGGGGCGCGTCGGTGTCAGCATCTCCCGCCGGGTTTGGCTCGTCCGGCGCGTCGGTGGCCACGGGCCGCCCGGCGAGTGCCAGCACCCGCCGCAGGTGTGCGGTCTCATGCGCCCAATCAGACTTGCCCGGCGTCTCCTCACGGATCGGCGTCTCGAGGATGACCGCCGTATGCGCCAGACCGGGCGCGCGGAGCAAGGTGGCAAGCCCCTCCTGACCAATGATCCCCTCACCAACGCGCGCATGGATGTCGCGATGACTGCCGAGGGCCACGCTTGTGTCGTTCAGGTGAACGACACGCACACGGTCGAGACCAATCACGCGATCAATGTCCATCAGGACGTTCTCGGCGCCCTCGCGCGTCCCGATGTCGAAGCCGGCGCCCCACAGGTGCGCGGTGTCGATACAGACGCCCAGGCGCGCGCGGTGGTCCGGCGCGGCGGCGAGGACGTCCGCCAGATGCTCGAAGCGATTGCCGATCTCGCCCCCGGCCCCCACGTCGTTCTCCAACAGAAGCCGGGGTCCTGGCTGTGCATCGTCCAGGACACGGCGCACACCCTCCGCCAGCCGCCCAAGCCCAGTCTCCACACCGCTACCCATATGGCTGCCGATATGCACCACCACGTCCGAGGCGCCGTGCCGGCCGGCGCGCTCCAGCGTGGCGCGGAGCAGGTCAGTCGACCGCGCGAAGAAGTCGTCGCGCGGGGACGCCAGGTTGATGAGGTAAGTGGCATGCACAACCACGGGACCCAGCCCTAGCTCCTCGGTCGCCGCGCGAAACACCGTCTCGCGCCTGGGATCGGTAGCGGGCACCGCCCAACCACGGGGATTCGTCACGAACACCTGGACCGCTTCGCAGCCGATCGCTTTCGCCCGCTGAAGCGCCTGGCCTGGCTGCGAGCCCGTGGGGATGTGGCGACCAATGCGCATGTTGGCTCCTATCTACGACTACGGGGGACATGGCTACTATGAAAGGTGGGCCTCCATGATCCGCTCCGCCCGCGGCGGCTTGCGCTTACCCCTCGATGAGGTCGTCCTCGCCGACCCCGTCCGTCCCACTCGGGTCGCCGGGGCCAGACGCGCCGCCCGTGGCCGCCCGGGTCTCCGCGTCCTCGTTCCCGACCCCGATGGCTCCACGGATACGACGCGCCGCGGCCTCGCGGTTGGCTTCGATGAGCGCGGCCTCGGGCATCTCGGGCACGGGGAGCGCCTCCAAGCTGCCCAGGCCGAATTGCTGAAGGAACTCGCCTGAGGTGCCAAAGAGCACCGGACGTCCCACCGTCGCCGCGCGGCCCACCTCCATCACCAGGCCATACTGCAGCAGGCTCGCGAGGGCGCTGTCGCTATTGACGCCACGGACCGCCTCCAACTGCGCACGGGTGACCGGTTGGCGATACGCGATCACCGAGAGGGTCTCCAGGGCGGCATTGGACAGCTTGACCTGGGACGGCATCCCCAGGTAGGTCGCGACAAAGCGGGCGTTCTCGGGCGCGGAGACCAGTTGGACCTGCTCGCCCAGACGCTGCACCCGTATGCCCCGGCCATGCTCCTCGCACGCGATCTCCAGCGCGCGGATGGCCTCGCGCAGCCGTTTGTCCTCCACAGCCAACAGCTTGCGCAGGTCGGCCAGCTCCACCGGGCGCCCGGCGATGAAGAGCAGACTCTCGACCGCCGAGCGTAGAGCCTCGAGGTCCAGGAGGCTGGCCGGCAATCCTGGGAGCGCGGACGGCTCATATGGTGGTCGCGGTGGCGCGTGCGGCTCAGCGCGAGGTGTGGCGCGCTCAGCGCCGGTGGCGTGCGTTGGCGGGTCATGCTTGCGTCCCATGGTGGGATTATAGCATGTGGTCCGGCAAGGGAGCATTACGCCATCGCGGAGGTAGACACGGTCACGCCCGCCGTGCACACAATGTACGGGACGGGACGCGCAAGCGCTCGCAAGCGACGTTCGGCACGCCAGTCGGCGGCGGCGCGCAGCCAGGTGGGAGGTCGCCATGACACAGGCCCGGACCGCGAACCCAGCTCACGGCGTTACGGATCGTAGTGCGGTTACGTGGAGCTACACCAGCGGCGCTGCCGAGAAACCGCTGCTCGGCCAGACGATCGGCGACGCCTTTGACCAGACCGTCGCCCGCTACCCTATGAACGAGGCTCTCGTCGTCCGCCAGCAGGGTCTACGCTACACCTACGCGGCCCTGCGCGAGCAGGTGGACCAGTGCGCGCGCGGGCTGCTGGCGCTTGGCATCGACAAGGGCCAGCGCGTCGGCATTTGGGCGCCCAACCGCGCCGAGTGGGCGATTACCCAGTTCGCGACCGCCAAGGTGGGCGCCATCCTGGTCAATATCAACCCCGCCTACCGGCTCCACGAGCTCGAATACGTACTCAACCAGTCCAGCTGCGCGATGCTGGTCATGGCCCCGAGGTTCCGCGCCGCCGATTACACCGCGATGCTCCAGTCCCTCTGCCCCGAGCTCGAACGCTGCGCCCCCGGAGAGCTCGACGCCCATCGTACCCCCCACCTGAGACACGTGGTGCGCCTCGCCGACGAGAACGGCGAGCAGTCGGTCCCGGGCATGTGGCGCTGGAGCGACCTGATGGCCCGTGCCGAGCGGGTCACGTCGGAGACGCTGGTCGAGCGCCAGGCCGAGCAGGAATTCGACGACCCCATCAACATCCAGTACACCAGCGGCACCACTGGCAATCCCAAGGGCGCCACGCTCTCGCACCACAACATTCTGAACAACGGCTATTTCGTGGCCGAGCTCCAGGGCTTCACGGACCAGGACCGTCTCTGCATCCCGGTGCCGCTCTACCATTGCTTCGGCATGGTCATGGGGAATCTGGGTTGCATGAGCCACGGCGCGACGATGATCTATCCCGCCGAGTCGTTCGAGCCGCGGGCCGTGCTCGAGACGATCCAGGCGGAGCGCTGCACCGCCCTCTACGGAGTCCCGACCATGTTCATCGCCGAGCTCGATCACCCCGATTTCGACCAGTTTGACCTCACGTCGTTGCGGACCGGGGTCATGGCCGGCTCGCCGTGCCCAGTCGCCGTCATGCGCAAGGCCATCGACCGGATGCACATGCGCGAGGTCGAGATCTGCTACGGCATGACCGAGACGAGCCCCGTCTCCACCCAGACGCGCCTGGACGACACGATCGAACGGCGCGTATCCACCGTCGGTCGCATCCACCCCCACGCCGAGGTCAAGATCGTCGACCCGGCGACGGGGAAGGTCGTGCCATCAGGCGAGCCGGGCGAGCTCTGCACGCGCGGCTATTGCGTGATGCTGGGCTACTGGGGCAACGACGAGGCCACCAGGACCGCCATTGACACGGCGCGCTGGATGCATACCGGTGATCTCGCCACCATGGACGCCAATGGCTATATCAATATTGTCGGCCGCATCAAGGATATGGTCATCCGCGGCGGCGAAAACATCTACCCGCGCGAGGTCGAGGAGTTCCTGTACGGCCATCCGAAAGTTGGCGATGTGCAGGTGATTGGTGTTCCCGACGCCAAATACGGCGAAGAGCTGATGGCCTGGATCAAGCTGAAGGATGGCGAGAGCGCGACGTCCGAGGAGATGTTGGCGT
>JANWHL010000080.1 GCA_025450405.1 Ktedonobacterales bacterium | reverse complement strand
TTACCGGCGATAACCTGGTGATGGAATGGCTCGCTCATCACCTGCCGTCGGCGATTCCAGCTTCGCTGCCTGTGCCGGTAGCCGGGCCAAGCGGATCATGGCTCGTGTACGCGCTGTGTTTCGCCGTAGCGGTGGTCGCCGATCTCTGGTTCCACTTCGTGCCGGAAGTGCGCGCAATGTCCGCAAAGCCAGCTATGCACGGGCACGAAACGCCAGTTTGTGCGCCGGCCCCCGAAATGACGACCGACGAAAGCGCCGCGTCACAAGCAGTAGACAGGACGCCCACACCACCGCCGGATGCGGGTCAAGTCTAACGCCCAAGCCTGACACCTCAGCATAGCGCCGCGCGGACTAACGCGTCCTGTCCCCTGCCTACGGCCGTCGGGTTCCAGGCATCCCGCGCGGCTTCGACCCCGCACCTGTAGAGACAGCTAAGACCCGTTGCGCTTGCTCTCCACATCTGGCGCGAGGATGGCGTCGATGGCGGACCGCATGCGCGAACGCTCGCTGCGCAGAGCGCCCGCCATCACGGCGAGCACTTTCTCGCCATCGGCCGTCAGGCGGATCTGGACAACTCGACGGTCGGTGCGGTCCTCATCCTGGGTGCGCACCACGAGCCCACGCGACTCCGCCCGGTTCACCAACGCGATCACCGCGTTATGACGGATCTGAAGGCGCTCGGCAATCTCGGTAATGTTGGCCCAGTCGCGGCCCGGAAACCCCTTCAGCGTGAGCAAAAGCACATACTGCTGAGGCGTGAGACCAATGCGCCGGGTTTCCAGCTCGGTATGGCGAGCGAATCGGCGCAATGCATAGCGAAGCGCCCCCAGACGCTCATAGTCTTGCTTGGTCAGGTTCGGTGCTACGCTATCCGTGGCCAAAGCGGCCAGGTCGTCTGGCGGGCCAGATGTTTTGTTGCGTGTTGGGCTCGTCATCGCGTCCCTCCCCATGCGTGGCACGCGGCCACTCGTCGACGCGGACCCTGGCATCCGCTGAACCAGCGCACCGCTTCGGCGGCGAACGTGAATGGACGAGCCGTGGTGAATGGCGCAATCGCCATTCACGCTGCCACTCACCCTGCCGTTCGCTCCATGATATGGCCCGGACCGGACGGCGTCAAGGTCACTCTAGGATGTGTGTGCCCGGTCGGAAACTCCGGAACAACGCGGCATTGAGACAGCCGATCGGACTCGCGGTGGCCGAGCATGTGCCGTTTGCCTCCAACACGCCCGAACACCGCGCACCCGCGAGGCCGTGAGCCGCCGCGCGCCGTCACGCTCACGCGGGTGCGCCTGGACACCCACCGGCACTCAGGGCACCGGCACGCGCTCAGGAGCGCTGACCGGCGAGCGCCCGCTCAGACCGCGGCGGCGCACCGCTTGCGAGCCCCCGACTCGGACTGGCGGCGCGCTTGCGCATCCACCGAGGCAAGCGCCCCAGCGGCGAGACCCCCGTAATGCGGCGCAGCCCAAAGACAAAGATTAGCAAAAGGAGCCAATTCGCGGCGCCGCTGATCCAGAGTTGCGCCGTTTGTCCAACCGGGAGAAGCAGCAGTGCTCCAGTGATCAGGATGTTGAGCAGCGTGAGCGGCATGAGAATGAGCCACGCATACTGCATGAGCTGATCCGCGCGGAGCCTGGGGAGCGTGGCGCGCACCCAGATGAACACGATCAAGAGGACAAACATCTTGGCGATGAACCAGCCGACGCCAAAGATGTTGAAGATGACCTGTCCCCAAAACGAACCGAGCGCGCCGGTCCAAAACTCGATCGCCGCCCCCGGACCAGACCACCCGCCGAGGAACACCGCCGTGGCCACGGCGGAGACGATGGTCATGTTGCCATACTCACCCAGGAAAAACATCGCCCAGCGCATGCCGCTGTACTCGGTGAGGTAACCAGCCACCAACTCCGATTCCGCTTCTGGCAGATCGAATGGCGAGCGGTTGGTCTCAGCCAGGCCGCAGATGTAATAGATGAGCAAACCCAGGGGCTGAAGGATGACGAACCAGAGCCAGGGCGCTGGCGCGCGCATTTGCGCCGCGACGATCTGGGTGAACGAGATCGAGCCGACGCTGCACACGCCAAGGTTGGGATGGCCACCGCCGCATCCGGGCGCCAGCACGCTAGTCAGCATCACCGGGCCGACCAACGCCAGCACCAGGGGAAGCTCGTACGAGATCATCTGGGCGGCCGAGCGCAGACCGCCGATAAGGGCATACTTGCTGTTCGAGCCCCACCCAGCCATGAAGACGCCGATGACATCGATCGAGCTCATGGCCACGTAGTACACCACTCCGGTGGCCAGGGCGCCGCCCGTCACATAGGGGGAGAAGGGCAGGACCACGAACGCGGTGAGCACCGGCGCGAAGAAGACCACCGGAGCGAGCTGGAAGATCAGCGGATCTTTGCTCACGCCTCGGAATATGTCCTCTTTGAGGAGCAGCTTCGCGACGTCGAACGGCGACTGCAAGATGCCTTGCGGGCCGTTATGCAGGGGACCGACGCGGTCCTGCATCAACGCCATCACCTTGCGTTCGAGGTACACCAGCACCATCGCGGCGTTCAGCAGAAAGAACAGCGAGAACGCCAGCACGATGATGAAATGGATGACGTTGAAGAGCACGCTCATCGATCCACCTCGCCCAGGACAACATCGATACTGCCCAGAATGGCAACGACGTCGGCCATTTTGTAGCCGCGCAGCAGCTCGGGCAGGATCTGCAGATTCACAAAGGATGGCCCCCGGATCTTCGCGCGGTACGGATACTCGGAGCCGTCGCTGATCAGGTAAATGCCCTGCTCGCCCTTGCTACTCTCCAGCGCGAAGTAAGTCTCGCCGCGCGGCGGGCGCAGGGCGATCGGGGTGCGGGACGAGATCGCGCCGCCAGGAAGCTTGTCGAGCACCACACGGCAGAGTCGGACGCTTTCGTACATCTCGTTCATACGCACGCGGTAGCGGGCAAACGCGTCGCCCTCCTGCCGCGTCTGGACGTTGACCGGGATTTCGCGATAGGCCATATACGGCCGGTCCACCCGGAGGTCGAAGCTTACCCCAGACGCGCGCAGGATCGGGCCAGTTAGGCCATAGGCGACGGCCTGACGGGGATCGATGTAGCCAACGCCTTGAGTGCGGGCGTCAAAGATCTCGTTTCCGGTAATGAGCTCTTCGAGTTCGGGCAGGCCCATGCGCTCGAAGCGATCCAACCACTGTTCGCACTGCTGGAGCCAACCCGCTGGAAAGTCGTGAAGCACGCCGCCGACGCGCAGATAGTTCACGTTGAAGCGGCTGCCGCCCAGTGCCTCGAACATGTCCATGATGCCTTCGCGGTCGCGGAAGGTATAGAGGATGGGGGTGAACGCACCCAGATCGAGGCCATACGTACCGATGGCGACGAGATGGCTGGCAATGCGCTGCAGCTCATTACAGAGGAGCCGGATGTACTGCGCGCGCCGCGGTGGCTCGATCCCCATCAGCTGCTCAACGGCGCCGGCATAGGCTGTCTCGTTCAGCATCGGACTGAGATAGTCGGAGTTGTCCATATAGCGGATTCCGCCCATGTAGGGGCGATTCTCCAGGATCTTCTCGATGCCGCGGTGGAGATAGCCGATCACGGGCGTGCAGTGGACGACGGTCTCGCCTTCGAGGGTGAGCACCAGGCGCAGCACCCCATGCGTGGACGGATGCTGCGGGCCCATATTGAGGATCATCTCCTCGCTGCGCAGGCCCTCGGGCCCCTCGGTGTAGAGGCGCGCTTCAGACGTCTGATCGGTTGCCATCGGCTTTCGCTCCTTGATGCGCCGCGCGGAGGGCATTGGCGATGACGGGATGCGCCGCCTCGCGACCACGACACGGCTCAGCTGCCGGTTCCCATCTCTCCGGGCCGTGAAACCGTCTCGTCTGGCTCGACCCCTTGGCCCGTTTGCTGGAAGATGGCCATGTTCCCGAACGTCGGCGTGCCCGGATGCAGGCGTTCCTCCTGCCCCTGGCCCAGGCGCTTGCCCACCACCCGCTCCACCCGCCGTTGCTGCTCGCCGGCGATGGCCTGGTCCGGAGGGACCTGCGTCGTAGCCGGGTCGTGGACAACTGTGGGTGTTGAGCGGAAAGACTTGAGGAGCGGGTGGCCCTGAAACTCGTCGTCGAGCATGATGCGCCGGAGATCGGGGTGGCCCGTGTACGTGATGCCGACCAGATCGAACTCCTCGCGCTCAAGCCAATTGGCCGAAGACCACAGGCCAACAAGGCTCGGCACCTCGGGCTTGTCCGCCGGCAACTTCACCCGGATCTGCAAGAGCCAGTTTCTGCCCAGCGCGCGCAGGTGGTAGATCGAGTCGACATGGTCGAGCATGTCGACCCCCGACACCGAGGTCAGCATGTCGAAACCCAGCCCGTCTCTCAGAAAGCGCGCGACGTCCGGCAGGCTCTCTGCCGGCACCTCGATGCCAACGGCACCGCCCCCCATGCGCTGGATGGGAACCGGGTGGCCAACGATCTCGGGCAGGCGCTGAGACAAGTCATCCACCAGCTCGGCGAGATGCGCGCGGTCGAAGGCCAGCAACGATGGTTGCTCTGCCGGCGTTCCCAAGCGCGGCGCTAGATCCACCGGATGACTCCCTTCCGCCATGCGTAGATGAGGCCCACAGCGAGGATGATGATGAAGAACAGGATCTCGACGAAGCCAAACCATCCGAGCTGCTGAAAGATGACCGCCCACGAGAGGATAAAGACGATGTCCACGTCGAAGGCGACAAAGAGCAGGGCGAAGATGTAGAACGCCAGCGGGTATTGCACCCACGCGCTCCCCAGCGGAGTTTCGCCCGATTCGTAGGTGATCAACTTTGATCGGGACGGGCGGCGCTTCAGAAAGAGCTGGTTGAGCACGTCGGCGGCGACAAGCGCCGCCACCACGAACCCGCACCCAACGATGAAGAAGAGGGCGGCGTAAAAATAGCCAAGCGCGGCGGCCACGGGGACCTCCTGGGTGCTATCATCCGCGCAGGGATTACTACATGCCGGTAGCCGCGAGCGTGAAGCCGGGAGAAGGAATCCGACCGTGGGCTCGCTGGCCAAGCTGGCCCCGGCACGTACGGCGCCTCGGCCGGTGCTCCACGCCAATTCGAGCGGCCGAGCATCGTGGCGCGGTCACGAGGTCGGCCCGCGTGAGTTGTTCACGCTGCGCACTCCGCCCGCGCTAGGCCCGCCGCCAACACGCCATCGTTGATTATAGCATGGCTCGGCGGACCGTACAACGGCCCGCCACGGCCGCTTGGTCGCTTGGCGACCATGCTCGGGAGGTGATCATGGGGCAGGATGTGCTTGACCAGGTGCGCGAGGCATGCGCGGCGGTCGCGGCGCGCGCGGCACATGTGCGGATCGCGGAGAAGCGCGTCGCGGAATATGCCGCCAGTTTGTCGCTGACGGCGACGGACGCCCCCACCCTCGATCCCGCGCATCATTACTTGGGCACGCCCCCCGAGACCACCGCATTTGTCATCACCCTTGACACGATCAACTTTGGCTCGGGCTACTTCCCGCATCTCCGCAAGCTTCCGGGCCTCTCCGGATACTTTACCGTGGCCACCGCCCTCACCGAGTGCTTCCACCGAGATGGTCCGTTCACCGCCCTCCAGCTAGCCAGGCTCACCGCGGCCGACTGCGCCGCGGTCTTTGGCCAGGACCTCGCCAATTCCCCCGTGGCGGAGCTGATGGGCCTCTTCACCCAGGCCCTCAATGACCTTGGGCGGTACGTTGGCGATCGGTTCGACGGCGACTTCATCGCCCTGGTGGAAAGCGGTGCTGGCTCTGCGGCGCGGCTCGTGGAGATACTGGGTGTGATGCCATTCTTCCAGGATGTTTCCACCTATTGTGGCCAGCGCGTGCCCCTGTACAAGCGCGCGCAGCTCACAGCCGCCGATCTAGCGCTTGCCTTGAATGGCGCTGGGCCAGGACGGTTCACGGACCTCAACCGCTTGACGATCTTCTCGGACAATCTTGTGCCCCATGTGCTGCGCGTGGACGGCATCCTCACGTACGAGCCCGCCCTCGCCGCGCGGATCGACGCGGGGGAGCTCATCCCGGCTGGCTCGGAGGATGAGGTGGAAATCCGCGCCTGTGCTATCCACGCCGTCGAGCTCATGGCAATGGCCGTGAAGGACGCTGGCGGCGACGCCACCCCCATGCGGCTGGACTACCTGCTGTGGAATCGTGGACAGCAGCCATCCTATAAGGCGCTACCACGCCACCGCACCCGCACGGTGTACTATTAGCGTGACGCGCCTTACCGCGCACCATCGCCGTGTGGCCTGGCAACACGCAATGCTTCACATTTGACAGTGTTGCGGACGGATGGCTATACTTCCGTGGGATTACGAAGGGCCTGGCGTCGAGTCCCCCACGAGACACCATCCCCCCGCGACTCACGGCACGCGATGAGGAGTCTGCCATCGTGCTCGTCGACACTCATGCCCATATTCAAATGCGCCAATTTGACTCGGATCGCGAGAGTGTCATCGCGGTGGCCGAGGCCGCAGGCGTGTGGCGGATCATTGTTCCAGGCACGGACGTCCCGACCAGTCGCGCGGCCGTCGATCTGGCCGCGCGCTATCCAGGTCGCGTGTTCGCGGCCGTCGGCACCCATCCCCATGACGCCGCGACCCTGGACACGGCGGCACTTGAGACCCAGCGCGAGTTGGCGCGACGCCCCGGGGTAGTGGCGATTGGCGAGATTGGCCTCGATTACTACCGCGATCTCGCCCCGCACGAAACCCAGCGCGCGGCCCTGATCACCCAGCTTGAGCTGGCCCGCGCGCTGAACCTGCCGGTGATCCTGCACAATCGTGAGTCCCACGCCGATCTCGTCGGCCTTCTGCGCGAACACGGTGCCGGCGTCCGCGGCGTCTTTCATTGTTTCATTGGCGACCAGACCATGGCGCGGGAGGCCCTGGACCGTGGGTTCTGGTTGTCGTTCGCGGGGCCGGTCACCTATCCGCGGAATACCGATCTGGCCGAGGTCGCCGCCTGGGCTCCCCTCGACCGCATCCTGCTCGAGACCGATAGTCCCTACCTCGCACCGCAACCCGTGCGTGGCCGGCGCAATGAGCCACGCTACGTGGAGATGACCGCCCGGCGCGTAGCGGAGCTGCGGGGTATGCCGTTCGAGGACCTTGTCGCGGCGACCACACGAAACGCCGCTGAGCTCTTTGCCCTGCCAATGGCACCACGGGAGGAAGAACCGGAATGCGCCTCTTTAACACCTTGACCCAGGAAAAGCATCCTCTGGTGCCTCTCGGCGATGGTGTCTCGATGTACGTTTGTGGGATCACGCCGTACGACACTACCCACCTCGGCCACGCGTTCGTCAATATCGTCTTCGACACCCTGCGGCGCGCACTCCACGCGCAGGGTGTGGATACCTGCTATGTCCAGAATGTGACAGACATCGACGACGACATCCTGCGCAAGGCGCGCGAGGTCGGAACCACCTGGGACGAGCTCGGCCGGCGCGAGACCGAGCGCTACCTCGATGACCTGCGCGCGCTCAATGTGATGATGCCGGACCACTATGTGCGCGCCACCGACACGATCCCCGAAATCATCGGGCTCGTGGAGGTGCTCATCGCGCAGGGCAACGCCTATCAGCGCGACGGCTGGGTTTATTTCCGGGTCGCGAGCGATCCGGGATTCGGCGCCCTGGCCACCGCCGGCGGCTATGTCGGGTACGAGGACTGGCTGCGGACGGCCAACGAGCGCGGCAACACGCCGGACGACCCACGTAAAGACGATCCTCTGGACTTCGTGCTATGGCAGGCACGCCAGGCTGGGGAGCCGGCGTGGGCAAGCCCATGGGGGGAAGGCCGGCCGGGCTGGCACATCGAGTGCAGCGCCATGGCGACCAAGTTTCTCGGCCCCAAGATCGACATCCATGGCGGTGGCGCCGATCTGGTCTTCCCTCACCACACCTGCGAGATCGCCCAGAGCGAGAACGCTACGGGCGAGCGCCCGTTCGTGGGTACGTGGATGCATGTGGCGATGGTCGGCCAGGACGGCGAGAAGATGAGCAAGTCGCTCGGCAACCTGACCCGCGTGAGCGACCTGTTGCGCGCGTACTCGGGCGACGCGATCCGACTGCTCCTACTGAGCCACCACTACCGCGACACGTGGGAATATGATCCTGACCAAATGCCGCGCTGGCAAGCACTGGCGGATCGGCTCACGAGCGCGGCTGAGGCACCCCAGGGCACCGCCGGCCAATCCACTCCTGAAGGAGCGGCGACCCGGGCGGAGGTGGCCTCCGCCCTCAACGATGACCTGGATACCCCGCGCGCGGTGGCCGCCCTGGAGCGGCTCGCCGATGCTATTCTCGCTGGCCGCGCGTCCGGCGGCGTCGCCGCGCTGCGCGACCTGGCTGGCGTGCTGGGTCTGCGCCTGGGTGTCGCGGCCGACGCCGACATGACGGGCGCGAGCTCGGTATTCGCGAGCGGGCGATGAGGACCGCGGTCCCTGGGGGCAACGCGCGTATCGCCCACGCTATGAGGACCACGCGGCCAACTTCACGGCGATGAGCCCTCGCTGGTCGTCAGGCCGCCGCGCGTCCCAGCCATGAACTCCTGATGGCCGATGCCGAGCGTCTTGATCCAGCGCTGCTGGCCCAGTGTCAGGCCGACGAAGAACCCAAGCTCCACCAACTCGGCGTCGGTGAAATGCTGGTGAAGACGCTCCCAGAGCGCGTCGTTGGCTATTGCCGCGTCCCAGATGATGGCGCTGGTGTAGGTGAGCGCCGCCTGCTCGCGCTCACTGAACTCATCGGATGTCTCGAAGTGCAGCAGCTTCGCGTACTTCGCCTCAGGTATGCTTCCCGATCCCGACCGGACCGACCGCTGCACCCCTCAATACTCGCATTCGATGGACTGCGAGACGTACACGCGACAGAGCTCTTTGATGCCGTGGTCCAGCACGCCCGTGCGGAACGTCGTCCGCCAGGCCTGCGTGAAGGCACGGATCACCGCTGGCACGTGCGCGCGGATTGCCTGGCTCTCCGGCCTCGGCGCACCATGCGCACGCGCGTCTTCAAGATAGCCCAGAATCTCCGGGTCAGTGAGCGTCGCGGGGTCGGGATAGGGAATGCGTGGCATCGGCGCGCCTCCAAGTCAAGTCGTCGCCATCATTCGCTGGGATCAGGTGAGCTACTCGCATGCGCGGCGCCCTTGGAGCGCCACCTGGCGCCTATAGTTCGCGGCGGGGAGACCGCTGCGTTGAACACCAGTCGCCGTGCCTCCTATCATAGCACGCCATAGTTCACTGAATCCGGACGCGGGTTCGCGGTGCTCAGACGCCTCGGTTCCGGCGTGGCGTTCGCGCCATCGAGGTCGCGGAACTCTCTGTATCCGGCGCGAGAACCTCCGGCGCGAGATCCTTATCCGTTGGGCGTGGCGGGCGCCGGCCGAAAAGCCGGTCTAGCGTGCCGTTAGTGACTATGGTGCCGGCCAGCACCAGCACCAGGCCGACGAGCGCGTTCCACGAGACCGTCTCGCCCAGAAGCAGCGCTCCCCAAATGAGCGCCGTGCACGGCAGCAGATAGGTGACGATGACGGTGCGCGTGGCCCCGACCCGCTGGATCAGCCAGAAGTAGAGCAGGTAGGCGAGCGCGGTTCCCAGGACGCCGAGCGCCGCGACCGATCCCATGACCGCCAGCGAGGGGAGGCGCGTTGGTGGGCTCCAGAACACCGCGATCGGCAGCGTCAGGACGAGCGCGGCTACCTGCGAGGTCAGCGGCGGCACCAGCACGGCCGCCCCCGCGAACCGGCGACTGAGCAATCCGCCAAATGCGTAGGACAGCCCAGCAGCCAACACCGTCAGGTCACCCAGCGCGACACCCGTGCCGCCACCCGCGGAGAGAATCGCCTGCGGACCGACGAGCACGGCTACACCCACGAACCCCACCAACACGCCACCGAGGCGCCGCGCCGTGAGCGATTCGTGCGCGGGGCCAATCCACCAGTTGGCCAGCAGCACGGTGAAGAGCGGCGTCGTCGCGTTGAGGATCGAGGCCA
>JANWHL010000079.1 GCA_025450405.1 Ktedonobacterales bacterium | reverse complement strand
TCGCCTGGACCGCCCCGATCCGCGGCTTGATCTTCGCTTCAATGTCTCGCACTCGCGTGGGCGCGCGCTCTTCGCCTTCGCGCGCGGGCGTGAGGTCGGCGTGGACCTCGAGTTCCGCCGCCCGCTGGCGGACGCCGATGCCATCGCCAGGCGTTTCTTCTCGCCGGGCGAGCGCGCGGCGTTGGCGGCGCTGCCGCCCGAGGCGCGCGCGGACGCGTTCGGTAGCTGCTGGGCACGCAAAGAGGCCGACGTCTAGGGCACCGGCGGGGGCATGATCACGATGCTGCGCACCTTCGACGTCTCGCTCGCGCCAGGCGACCCGCCGGCCCTGTTGGCCGTGCCGTCGGACCCCAGCGCGGTGGAGCGCTGGTCGCTGTACGATCCGCCACCGATCCCTGGCTACGCGGCGGCCTTGGCGGTCGAAGGGCGCGGGCTGGCGCTCCGGTGCTTCACGTGCGGTCCGGCTCTGCTGAACGTGATGGGGTGACTCTGGAGCGCCTCACTCTTCGTCGGGTGTGGGGGCCATCACGCGCTCGATGCGCCGGCGCGCGGCGAGTCCGCTCTCGGCGCGTCCGCGCCATTCCGCTTCGGCGGGGGTCGTGGGGACGGCGGCTTGCGCCTCCGGAGCGCGGGCCAGAGTCTCCAGGCGCTCGACCAGCCAGAGATAATACCCCACGAGCAGCTGCCCCGGCCCGGCGTGCGCGGCCTCCTCGGCCAGCGCGCCGAGCAGCGCTTCGTATTCGTCCGCGGCCGCCTGATGCCGCGCGATCTCCAGCTCCAGCGGCGAGGGTGGCGGGGTGACGTAACGGCGCCGCCGCGGCGCCGGCTCGTCCGCCTCGGGTGGGCGCTCGCGCAGCGCGAGCTGGAGCGTGCCCAGCGCCTCCCGCTCGCCCAGCCATTGACGTGCCAGCCAGGCGTGGACGGCGCGCACCCTCGGTGCGTCGGGCGCGCCATCGGGCAGCGTGAGGTCCTCGGCGGCAAGTGGGGACTCGGCCTCGGCGCGCGGGTCTTCGGCCTCGTCCGATCCTTCCCAGTGGACCACGCCACCAGAGACCGACCAGCCCTCGGGCGACGTGTCCTCATCCACCTCATCGGCACCGGCCGGGCCGGCCTCCGTTTCCGCGTCCCTGATCGGGGCGTGGCCATTGCTGATGGTGGCGCCGCCAGCCTCGTCGAGTCCCAGCGTCCGCTCCGGATCCTCCTCGACCCAGGCGTCCAGGTCGTCGTCCTCATCGTCACGCATGCGTGCGCTCCCTTCCGTGCACGTGGATCGTCTGGTCCGGATCATTCATGCGTATCGTGTTGTGCCGTTTCGACGTGGCTCGCCCTCGCCCCGTCGCGGCCTTCCCTCTCGTTCCCCCTCACCCCTCCGCTACCGTCCACCCTCCACCGCCCGCGTCGCGGTCCTGGCTCCCCCTCGCCATCGCAATGGAGAGGGGGCCGGGGGGTGAGGTCTCCAGGCGGCCGGGCGGTGAGGACCCCGCGCCGCGTCGCCTCGCGGCCCCTGGTCGCGTCTTCATGGTACACCGCGCGGGGCATCTCTGACATCCAGAGCGGCCGTCCGGCACACACATCCGGCAGGGCGCGCCTGTCGACGCTGACATGTGTCACCAATCTTGACGACCTTCCGGAAACATGCGCACGGTAACGGAACCGGTAACGCCAGCGTACCGGGAGCAATGTACGCTTGTCGTGCGCGCGCGGAGTGGGACGCCCGCCGCGCCGCATAGCCTGGCCCGAGAGGGGATGTCATGGTCGAGGAACGACCCCGGGCGGTGTCCGGGCTGCCGCGCCCGGAGATCGCCGCGGTGGCCGGCATGCTCCTGGGCGGGCGACGCTTGGGCGCCGCTCGCGCCGCCTGGCTGGCGCTGGCCGCGCTGAGCCTCGGGCTCTCCGCCGCCATGGTGCCCGCGTCGTTTTCCGCCTACGGGACCATCTGCGCCAATGGTGACTGTCAGCTCACCCCACAGCAGGCGCGGGCGCTGCTCCGTCTCGGCATCTCGGTCCACAACTACGCGATCTTCAACGTCGCGCTGAGCGTCGTGTTTCTGCTCGTCTCCTGTGCCCTCGCCGCCGTCATCTTCTGGCGCAAGTCCAACAACTGGATGGCGCTGCTGGTCGCGCTGCTGTTGGTGGCCATCGGCGGCACGTTCGTCGCCGCCCCCCTCGAATACTCGGCCCAGGCCTGGCGAGCCGCCGCCAATGTCAGCGACAAGCTCGATCTCGCCCTGGTGCTGCTTATCTGTACCCTGTTCCCCAGTGGGCGTTTCGTCCCCCGCTGGAGCGGCTGGCTCTCCGTCGCCTGGCTCGCCATTCAGCTGCCGCTGGCGATCTATCCCGAGCTGCCCGCCCCCGATTGGCTCGTTGGGCTCTCGTACCTGGGCTTTTTCGGCGCCGTCATTCTCGCGCAGATCTACCGCTTTCGGCACGTGTCGGGCTCTCGGGAACGCGAGCAGACGAAGTGGGTGGTCACGGGTATCGTAGTGACCTTGCTTGCGGACCTCGTCATCTGGCTGACCTAGACGTTCGTCCCCGCCCTCGAGTCGCCATCCTCCGCGTATCCCGTGCTGACGGAGGATGCTTTTCATGTGATCGTGTTCTTGATCCCGATCTCCTTCGCGGTCGCCGTGCTCCGTCACCGCCTCTACGACATTGACATCATCATTAATCGGGCGCTGGTCTACGGCGGCCTGACAGCGATCTTGGCCGGCATCTACTTTGGCGTGGTCCTCGGCGCCCAATCCATCATCTATGCGCTGACACGGAGCACCGACCAGCCTCCGATCCTGGTCGTCCTCACTACGCTGGTGATTGCCGCGCTCATCCAGCCCCTGAGGCGTACCATCCAGACCTTTATCGACAAGCGCTTCTTCCGGCCCAAGTACGATGCCGCCAGAACGCTCGCCGGCTTCGGGCGCGCGGTGCGCTCCGAGGTGGACCTGGAGCCGCTGCGCGCCTCTTTACTCGACGTGGTCGACCAGACGATGCGTCCGAAGAGCGCGTGGCTCTGGCTGCGCGAGCCTACCCGGGTGCCCACGCGTCTGCCCCCGGGCTAGCGCGCTACGGCGCGGCGCGCTGGCCGTCGTCCCGACGCATGGTAAGCTCGATCAGTCCGAGGGCGGGGAAGGGACTGCTGTAGACCTTCACGCGCGCCTCCGCGTCCGAGATGGCCAATGGGTCGGGCGTCTGGTTCCGCGCCGCGAACGAGACCTCGGCCATTTGCGGGAAGCGCTCCAGCAGGCGCTGCCCCATGCGGTGGACGAGGTGCTGGATGGACTCGCTGACAAACTCATGAAAGACCACCTGCGCGAGATCGCGCACCTGCTCGGCGGGGATGTAGCGGGCGTGGTCGGCAGCCAGCATGTCGATGGGGTCGGCGTAGCGCCAGTGGATATCCATTGTGATGTAGAGCGGGCGGTCCACGCGCTCGGGGAGCGTGGTGTAGCCATCGCGGACGAAGTGGGTGAACGCGCTGCCGGTGACCTTGAGCAGCTCGAAGCCGACCTGGCCAGAGCGATGACGCGTGAGCACAACGCCGTCTCCGTCGCGGCCCAGCTCCAGCATGGCCGTCGCGTGGTCGCCGTGTTCGCGGCGGAACAGCACATTTGACGGTCCAAATGCGGCCACGTCGCCCAGGCCCGCCGGCACCAGCGCGGGGGCGAACGCCAGCTCGCGCCCCGTGACCCGCAGCGCCTCCATCTGCGCGTACGTTGCCAGCATTTGCCGGCCAAGAAAGTCGAGGAAGCCCTCCAGCGTCGCCCCCTCGTAGGCTAGCGCCTGGCGAAAGACGAAGTTCTTCATGCTGTCGGTCGCGACCACGTTAGCGTTGTCGCCCTCGGTGTAGGCGCGCAGGAAATTGCGCCCGAAGACCTCGATATCCACCTCGACCCCGAAAAGGATGTTCTCGCGGCCCGTGAACGTGGACTCAGGGATGGGCGCGACGCCGCGCAGGGGCTGGGCATAGGCTCGGTAGAACGGCACACGCGCCTTACCGTAGCTGATATCGTAGGTGTAGCCATCACTCGCGCCGCTCATCGCCGCACCCCCTTTCGCTAGCGCCCACACGCGCTCGGCATCGCTGATTAGTCCCCCTCCCATTCGCTCGCTGGCCCCCAGTATACGCACGCCGGCTGTCCGCGCGCCGACTGTCCGTCCATCAATGGCTCGGTGTTGCTGACCTTGACTTCGCGCGCTCGCTCGCGCATCATGTGGCCTGTTGGCGATGGGACCGGCCTCGCGGTTGACCACGTCGAGTACGGGATGACTGAAGGGTGACGGCATGAGCGCGATCGTCCACGACCTCTCGGATTCCGCCCTACTGGCGGCGAACCATGCCAACCTCGTCGAGTTGTACCACTTTCTCGGACAGGTGCCGCCCGGCGAGGCCCACGACGGCCCCGAAGTGTCCTGGGCCATCACGGGTGTGCCGGATGCTGAGTTCAATACCGTCACCCGCGCGCGCTTCGCGCCGGGCGTGGACGCGAGCGATCTGGACGCCGCGATCGCGCGGACACTGGCGCGCTTCAGCGCGCGCCAGGTCCCAGTCACCTGGTTCGTGGGTCCAGACGCTCAACCCGCCGACCTCGGCACGCGTCTCGAGCGGCATGGCCTGATGTACGCAGGCGCGCGGCCCGCCATGGGGGCGGATCTCCTGGCCCCACGGGCTGAACCAGTTGCTCCGGACGGCCTCACCATCACGGAGGCGGTGGATCCGGAGGCGGTGGGGCTCTGGGCGCGCACCGCCGTCCGCGGGTTTGGCATGCCGGGCGCCATCGAAGACCCCGTCGCCGCGCTCTACATGCGGTTGCCGGCCGGTCCCGACTCGCCCGCGCGCTACCATGTCGCGTGCCTCGACGCTCGTCCTGTCGCCACCTCGTCGCTCTTCCTTGGCGCTGGCGTGGCCGGCATCTACGCCGTCGCCACCTTGCCGGAGGCCCGCCGCCAGGGGATCGGCGCCGCGACCGTGCTCGCGTCAATGCGCACCGCCCAGGCTCTTGGCTTTCACGTCGCCATCCTGCAGGCCTCTCCCATGGGCTATCCCGTGTACCAGGAACTGGGCTTCCGTGAGAACGGCAAGCTGCACACGTACACTGGGAACACCGCTGGCTAGCCCATTTGATTCTGGCGGGTCGCGTCGTGCTGTGTAATGTGGCCCCGCGGCCCTCGCGCTTCCTTCCGGCTCCCCCCTCGCCCCGCGGGGAGAGGGGCCGGGGGGTGAGGACCCTCGGGGCTGGTCGGCGGTTGGCTTGACGCGTGGCGTATAACGCTCGTAGCGGTGCCGCCTCCGGCCTTGGCGACCCCGGCGCGCGAGGCCACCCGCACTCGCGGGTTCCTGAAGGGTCAGTCCCATGCCTCGATTTGTGCGCCGGTCGCTCTTACTGCAGATGCTCGGCGTGTATTTGGTGTTTGTCGCGGTTGTCATCGGCACCAGGGCGGGTGTGAGCGCCATCCTCGAAGCGTGCCTTCGCGACCAGGTTCAGGACGCCGACATTCCTTGGCCCAGCAAATCGCTACGCAGACCAGCCTCACCTTCCACGACGCCGAATCCGCGTTGAACGCGCTCGCCAGTCTCGACGTTGTGCGCTTTGGCGACCAGAGCGCGATGGTGAGCGCGTTCGCGGCGGCGACGGCCGCGCGCCCGGACATGGACCATGTATACTGGATTGACCAGTTTGGCGCGCTTCAGGTCTCCGTCCCCGCGGCGGCATCGGCGCTTGGGAGCGAATTCGAGCCGCCCGACATCGTCCGGCGCGCGCTCCAGACGAACTCGCCGGTCTTCGATGTTGGCCTCGTGCACCATGGAACCTTCACGGCGGGCGTCGTCATCGCCCAGACGGTGCGTGACCCAGCCGGCCAGGTGGTGGGCATCCTCGCGATCAGCCTGGCGCTCGATGATCTCAGCAAACCACTCGTGAGCGTGGTCCACTATCAGGCGCGGCAGCACCGACACCTGCGGATCAACGTCATCGACTCCCGGGCGGCGATCATCGCGTCGGACGACCCAACGCTCTTGCTCGATACCGTGGTGAACACCCTGCCGGGCCCGCAACAAGCACTGCGAGGGATTCCCACCACCGCGATCGGCGAAGGACTGGACGGGCAGGAGCTTTTCAGCGCCACCCCCGTCCTCGGCCCCGGCTGGGCGGTCATCGTAGAACGCCCCACGGACGATGCGCTGGCCGTGATCACCTGGCTGCACCTTGGACTCATGGGGGCCGTCCTCTTCTTCGCGCTCGGCGGGCTCGTGTTCTGGCTGATGCTGCTCAATCGGGTCATCTACCCGCTCCACGCCCTGGCCGTCCTCCATCTAACGATCCCGCGCCCCAAGCGTCCGGTTCCGCCAGCGAGCACGGCGCTCGCGGGGCGCGAGGACGAAGTGGGCGGCTTGGCGCGCTCGCTCGTACGCCTGGAGCGTGACGTGCTGGCCCAGCTCGGCCAACTACGCACACTGCTCGATACCTCCAATGCGGTGACCCGGTCACTCGACCCGCGCTTGGTCGTCGGCACGATCATTCAGGAGGTACGCCGGCTGGTCGATGTCCAGGCCGCCGCGGTGTTCGTGCCCGACGAGCACGGTGTTCTGCGCGTGCTGGTCAGCGACGGCCACGGCGACGCGTACGATCACGCGGTCGCAATCCCGCCGGACGATTCGACCTATCCGGCGGCGCTCGCCCTGCGGCGACGGCACGCCCGTCCAGCGCGTCGCCGCTGACGGCCAGGCATTCCCGCCTCTCTCTTACAGCGAGGGGTTCCGCGCGCTCCTGGCGATCCCTATCATCAGCCGGCACATCGGCGGTGTGGTGCTGCTGGTGCACCGCTCCGCCCCCCCAGCCATTCACCGACGACGAAATCGACCTGCTCTTGATCTTCACGAACTACGCCGCGCTGGCCTGGGAGCACGCGGTGCTCTATGAGCGCAGCGACGAGCGGCTCCGCGAGGTGGCTGCCGAGAACGCGCGGCTCTACCAGGAAACGCGACTGGAGAAGCGGCGGCTCGACGCCATCATGGGCAGCGTGAGCGACGGCCTCGTCCTGACCAGCGCCGACGGCTCCGTGCTGTACGCCAATCCCAGCGCCGCGGCGCTCACCGGGGTGGCGGATGGTGCCCTGGCGCGCGGGACCATTGGCGACATCCACGCGGTTTTGCGGGCCGCGGCGGCCGACCCCGCGGTCTATGACCGCTCACTGGCACGGGCGGAAGCTGGCCGGCACGGGGATTGGGTCGTCGAGACGACGGCGGGCCGCGCGCTCCACCTGCGCCTGTTCGATGTCCACGACGAAGACGGTGAGACGATCGGACGCGGGCTGTTGTTGCGTGATGTCACACGCGAGCGCGAGGTGGACGAATTCAAGACGACGCTGCTGGCGGCCGTCGGCCACGAGGTACGGACCCCGCTGGCGGCCATCAAGGGGCATGCCTCCACACTGCTGCAAGACGACGTCGCCTGGTCGCCGGAAGACCAGCGCAAGAGTCTGCTCACCATCAGCGACGAGGCGGACCGCCTTGCGGGCCTGGTGCGCGACCTGCTCGACCTCTCACGCCAGCAGGCGGGCCTGTTGCCGCTGCATCGCCGGCCGGTGCCCCTCGCGGCGCTCATGGAAGGCGCGCGCCGCCGGCATGGCCCCACCCTGCCGCGGGTCTCGCTTGAACTGCGCCCCGACCTCCCGCCGCTAGACGTCGATCGCACCCGCGTCGAGGTGGCGCTGCGCAATGTGCTGGCGAACGCCGCGGCGTATGGCGGCGGCCACGTGCGTGTGGTGGCGGCGGAACGCGGCGCGATGGTCGAGCTCGCGGTCAGCGACGATGGACCGGGCATCGCCCCGGACGAGCTGCCGCACCTGTTCGAGCGCTTCTATCGGGCGGCCCGGCCTGGAGCGCCGCTCGCAGGGAACGGGGCTTGGTCTGGCCATCTGCAAAGCCTTTATCGAGGCCCATGGGGGGAGCGTCGCGGCGGAGAGTGGCTCGGCGGGGACGACGATCCGGCTCACCCTTCCCGTCGCGCGCGAGGAGGCCCCACCACGCGACGGGGAGCCAGCGGGCATACTCAGCGAACGCGAAACGGAGATGTGAGGATGCCGCCCAAACGCGTCCTCATCGCCGAGGACGAAGCGCCGCTGCGCGATTTCATCGGACGCAACCTACGCGCGCGCGACTTCGAGGTCCGCGAGGCCAGTAACGGCCTCGAGGCGCTGGCCGTGTGGGAGCGTGAGTAGCCCCAACTCCTGATCCTTGATATCATGATGCCGCGACTGGACGGACTCGAGGTCTGCGCCCGGGTCCGCGAGCGCTCGACGGTGCGCATCATCATGTTGACCGCGCTGGACGCCGAGAGCGATCGGGTGGCGGCGCTCGATCTGGGCGCCGATGACTACCTCACCAAACCCTTCGGCGTCGAGGAGCTACTCGCGCGAGTGCGGGCGGTCCTGCGCCGCGCGCGCTGGGATGCCGTGCCGCCCGCGACGGGATTGCGCCGTTACGGGGACCTGGAGATCGACCTGGAGGGGCATGTTGTGCGCCGGGGAGGCGCGGAAGTGCGCCTGACGCCGACTGAGTTCGCGCTGCTCGAACAGCTCGTGCTCAACGCCGGCAAAGTGCTGGCGCATCGCCTGCTGCTGCAGCGCGTCTGGGGGCCAGAATACGGCGGGGAACACGAATATCTCCGTGTCTACATGGGCCGCCTGCGACACAGGTTGGAGGCCGACCCCGCCAATCCCACCTTTCCCGTGACCGAGCCGGGCGTGGGCTACCGCTGGCTGCCACGCTGACGGTCGCGCACAGCGAGGGCGGCATGGTCCAAGGGCGGCATGGCCCACGCCTGGTCCCCACTCCACCGAACCCGGACGATGATCCGCTCGAAAGTCGCCCTCTAGCCGCGCCGCTGCCGGACCTGCGCCCCCGGCGTCGGCCGCCCGCACAACCCCGCCCATAGTTCAGGATTCTCCCGTAAATAACCCTGTTGTCGAGGCGCCGCTGCCCGTCCCGCCGCGATTTTCAGGCCCATCGCTGACGGCCGCCACAGGACTTACGCGCTCACCGCGGGGACCTCCGCAAAGAGGTACATCAGCGGCTCCGCGCTTTCCGGACGACCGCTCAGCAGCAAAGCGAGGCAGCGGGCACACCACGCCACCGCGTGCCGCCCATCGCCAGCCTCGGTCCAGACACTCGCGGGCGCGCCACAAGCCGCGCAGTGCAGGTCCGGGCGCTCCCGGCAGCCCGTGCAGCCGTGCTGGCCAATCTCTGTCGGTGCGCGCTCGGCCGGGGCGCGGCCGGCACCAGCGAAGAGCGTGTCCAGCCCGCCGCGTCGTACCTTGTCCATCCCCGTCTCCTTTCGGCCTCGCTGGCCACCCTGTGGGACCCTGCTTGGAACGCCTCCCGACGTGCCACGTGGGCCCCATGGACCAATTCCGAGCGCGCGGCGATGTCCTCGCCTGTCGTGTTCAAGCACGTCATCCGCCCGCAATCGCTCGGCGCACCGGCCCATCCGTATGCTAACACAAACGTTGACAAACCGCAAGTATCGCGCCAAATGTCCATTTCGCCGGCGCGATTTCAGGCGCAATCAGGTGCGCGCCGTGAATTGGCCTCGTGATTTGGCCTCAGGTGTGCTACCGGACGGCTGAGGTCCACCACCAGGCAATCCGCGCCCGCTACGGCTGAGGCTAGACACCAGGCCGGCCGCATGATACTATCGAGGCAGGTCCCTGGCAGCCGTTCTTACGTGGACTGGCCCGGCCGGTCGCTCGCGCGTCGCCGGCCATGACCGAGGTGCCGGACCCTCCCCGCGCAACCCCGCGCAACCCCGCGCAACCCCGCGGCCGGATGTTGATCGACCTCACGTAAACCCGACCGCACGTCGCCGGCGGGGCCGCGTTCGGCACTCCTACCGTGAAAGGACAGGTGCACGCGCCATGGTGCTCAAGCGCCGCGTCGTTCCGCTGCTGGCAAGCCTTGGCCTCATTACGATGTTCGTCGCCTGTACGATCCCATTCACCGCGACCACCACCCCGCCTGCGGCGGTCACGCCCGTGCCCACGTCGCCATCTCCATATCGCGGCCCGCTCCTGGTGCAGTATTGCATGGATGATACGGGCAGTTATCCCCGCGCCGAATTCCATTACGCGAATGCGCTGGTAGCGCACAGTCTCGTCCAAACAATCATCCCCAACTCAGGCGGGGCCGTCCTATACGCCACGCTGATCAACAGCCATACCTTCGAATCGGGCACGACGCTCTCGCCATTCCTCGTGCCTCCCGTCGAAAACTATCCAGCGCTCCCCACTCCATTCCCCACACCGCCGCAGACCAACCCAGTCTCGTATTCGGCGACCGCGACGGCCGTGGCGGTTCAGGAGAACAACGGAATCATCTCATACAACGCCGCGGTGGCCCAGGTCAACAACGAGGTGCGCACCACGCGCGGTCAGGTCGCGACGGACGCCAACCGGCTGGCAGTGCTGAATCCGGCGGTGGACAACACCGCCACGAGTGTGTGGGGATGTCTGCAATTGGCCCGCGACCGCTTCCAGGGCCAATCTGCCACCAAGTATCTGATCATCGCGTCGGACATGCAGAACAACACGAACGTGGACTTCACCTCGGATTTCGCGAAAGCGCACGCCCTGAGTGGCGTCATCGTCAAGGTCATCTACTACGTGTGCCAGACCGCCGGCCCGTGCGCACAGAACGCCGCGTACTGGACCAATGTCTTCCGGACGTCGGGCGCGGCGTCCATCCGGTTCTACGACGCTGCACAGTCGAACGCGTTGTCCACCCTGTTCGGAGGTAGCTAGAGATGTCCGCTCTTCCGCTCGCTCCCTGGGCCATCGCCGCCATCATCTCCGGCATCGTCCTGCTCATCCTGATCATCGTCGTTCCCGAGAACGTGGCGAGTTTGATTGGGCAGGCGATTCAGATCGTCGGGCGCCTGGTTGGCGCGCTGGCTGCCGAGGCGGACACCGGCGCGAAGGAGCTCTTCAACATCCTGCGCGGCGTGCTCCTCGGCGCGGGCCACAGCAGCACCCAGAGCCAGGCCGCGCCGCCAGCACCCAGCTCACCCAGCGCGGCCGCGGGCGGGCAGGCGCCCGGCGCGGGGACTCCGGCCGGAGACAAAGCGCCGGCCGGGACCAAGCAGAGTGCCGCCGCGGAAAACGTTGACCATGATGACCCGCTAATCTGGATCCCCGAGACGATTTTCACCCGCCTCCTCTATCTCGCCACGGTCATCGTGATCGCCGCCGCCGATTTCGTCTTCGCCATCCTGCGCCTCCAGGCCGTGCTGTTTCCGTCCCTGCCCTCGCCCATCGGGAATCTGACACTGCTCAGCGAGCTCACTGGCGCCCTCTTCGTCTCCATCATCCTGCTGACTGGCGCGCTCACCCTCGATTTCCTCAACGTCCTGCCGCCGCCGGCACGGCTCTTCCCCAACCTCAGTGATGGTAAACGCCGCATGCTGCTGATCATCTCCGTGGTCAGTCTACTGCTCAGCATCCTCGTGGTGGGCGCGCTCTTCTTCGAAGGCCAGCTCCTCATTTCACAGGCGCAATCGGTCCCCATCCTGGCCATCCTGCTCGCCACCCTGCTTGGTGTCCTCGAAGTCCTGGTGGTCTTCCTGGGCGCGTGGGGCGCCATTCGCGGCCTGGCCATCCTGCTGGCGCTGGCGGGCGGTCTGATCGGGCTCGTCTTGCGCCTGGTCGCCCTGGTGCTGGTCCAGTTGTCCGATGCCCTCCAGGTCCTCGCCACGTCCATCATCCCGGACCTGATCTTTGGCATCGCGGCGATCTTTGGCCACAAGCGCGAACGCCCACCCCATGCGGTGTCGCCCGACGCGAATGAGCTGGCCATCGTTGGCTACGGCGACCGCGGCAGCCTCTTCACCGCCCTCCTGTGCGAGGATGTGGTCAAGATGTACGCGGGTTCGGGCCTGGCGGCAGTGGGCGCGTACGCCGAAGAGCCCTCGGTCCGCGAGAACGTGCGCACGCGCCTGGCGCGTCAGGGTGTGAACGACATCAGCCCCATCTCGGCCCGCGAAGGCGACCCGTTGGTCGCCCTCAAGGGGCAGCTCATCCGCTCGTACCAGGGCCATGGCGGATCGAACAAGATTCTGGTCTGGATCGTCGATGCCGAAAAGGTCGCCCAGTGCGCCGGGACGCTGAAGTCACTGAAGAGCGATCTCCCCAACGTCTCCATCACCGTCGTCTGTCTCGTCCCGCTCGGCAGCAATCATCACAACGAGGCTTATGGCCAGCTGAAGCAGCTATCGAGCACCAAGTTGGCGCACGGCGACACCGCTGTGCACACCAGCGTCCTGGTGGACCACCGCTCGCCGCTCTATCGCTCGCTGGGTGAGCCCAATGCCGACAAGGTGGTGGCCGAGAGTCTCTCGGGGATGCTCCTCGGGCCACTCCACGACCCGACCAATCCCTCCTTCGTCACCGTGGTCCGCAACATCAACGAGTCCGGATTCGCGTTCGCGGCCATCTCCGCCGACACCACCGGCCTGGTGAGCCAGCGCGCGCAGTCGCGCGCGGCCGCGGCGCGGTCGGGCGGCACGTCCAGTAGCAATCCGGGCGGTGTCGCACCGGAGCTGGCGCTCACTCGGACCCAGGAGATCGTGGGCAAGCTGTTCGCCGGGACGGACTCCGCGACGGTGAGCGACCACCGGCCCGAGCAGAAGCAGCCGGGGCTCTTCGTGAGCTTCGTCGTGCCCATCCCCGCCAAGAGCCCGGCGTTCGCGCAGTTCAAGGGCAGCATCAGCAACTGGCTGGCGGACAAGCACGACGTCTATCTGTACAATGTCGTCGAGGGCGACGGAACCGACCTCTCCGATGTCAAGCCGAACACGCAGGGCGACCGCTACTGCCAGGTCGGCATCCTCTACGGCATCAGTGGCATCGACGCGACCGGCAACTGAGCCCCGAGGCGACAACAGTGGAGTGGGGGGGGGGCGGAGGGATGGGGCCCCCCCCCCCACCACACAGGGATAAAACACGCAGAATGATAAACAGGGCCACAACCCACC
>JANWHL010000078.1 GCA_025450405.1 Ktedonobacterales bacterium | reverse complement strand
GTGACGAGGATCCTGGATGCGATCGAGAGTCCGGCGCAGCTCAAAAAGCTCTCGCCGGCCCAACTTGACCAACTCGCTGCGGAGATGCGTCAGGAAATCATCGAGACCGTCGCGCTGCGCGGTGGACATCTCGCCCCCAACCTGGGGACCGTGGAGCTGACGCTGGCCCTGCACATCGCCTTCGATGCCCCCAGGGACCAGATCGTCTGGGACATTGGCCACCAGGCCTATCCCCACAAGCTCGTGACCGGCCGGCGCGATCGCTTCCGCACGATCAAGCAGTTCGGCGGGCTCTCCGGCTATCTGCGCCGCGACGAGAGCCCGTACGATGCCTTTGGCGCCAGCCATGCCAGCACGTCGATCTCGGCGGCGCTGGGCATGGCCGTCGCGCGCGACCTGAAGGGCGAGCACCACAAGGTCGTGGCGGTCATCGGGGACGGCGCCCTCACCGGCGGCATGGCCCTCGAGGCCATCAACAACGCCGGCGCCCTCAAGCGCGATCTGCTGATCGTTCTCAACGACAACGACAAGAGCATCTCCGACAACGTCGGCGCGCTGCATGCGTATCTGAGCGAGATTCGCACCGCCCAACGCTTCCAGCGGCTGCGCAACGCGGCGATCCACTCGATCGAGCTGATGCCGGGCGTCGGTGATCTGGCCAAGGAAGTCGCGGTCCGGTCGGCGCGCAGCGCCAAGGAGTTCATGCTCCCAAGCAGGAGCGGCGTGATCTTCGAGGAGCTGGGCTTCACGTTCCTCGGTCCGTTCGACGGCCACGACACGCAGCATCTGGTCGAGATCTTCCGCAAGGTCAAGCGGATGCACGGCCCGATCATCGTCCAGGTGATCACCAAGAAGGGCAAGGGCTGCGACTACGCCGAGGCCGAGCCCACCAAGTTCCATGGGCCGGGCGCCTACGACCCGCTGAACGGCGCGATGAAGAAGAAGGCCGGCGACCCGCCGTCGTACTCAGATGTGTTCGGCGAGGCGCTGGTGGAGCTGGCGCGCGCGGACCAATCAATTGTGGGCATCACGGCGGCCATGGCGGAGGGCACCGGGCTGAACAAGCTCGCCCACGCCATCCCCGAGCGCTATTTCGACGTCGGCATCGCCGAACAACACGCCGTGACATTCGCGGCCGGCCTCGCCTGCGAGGGCATGCGCCCGGTCGCCGCGATCTATTCGACCTTCCTCCAACGCGCCTTCGACCAGGTGATCCACGATGTCTGCGTGCAGAACCTGCACGTGGTCTTCCCCATCGACCGCGCGGGCCTGGTGGGTGAGGACGGGCACACACAGCAGGGCGCGTACGATGTCGCCTTCCTGCGCATGATCCCCAACATGCGCGTCATGGCGCCCAAGGACGAGGCGGAGCTGCGCGACATGCTCTACACCGCCGTCTACATGGACGGCCCGGTGGCGCTGCGCTTCCCGCGGGGGAAGGGCACGGGCGTGGAGATGGCGAGCGAGTTCCACCAGCTGGCGATCGGCAAGGCCGAGCTGCTGACGCCGGAGGACGCGATCGCGAACGCGGAGTGCGCCGTGCTCGCCTACGGGAGCATGGTGCCGGCGGCGCTCCAGGCGGCGCAAGAGCTGGCCGCGGAGGAGGGCATTCGCGTGGCCGCGGTGAACGCGCGCTGGGCGAAGCCGCTGGACGAGGATCTGATCCTGCGCCTGGCCCAGGCCACGGGATGCCTGGTGACGATCGAAGACGGCGCGGCGACGGGTGGCTTCGGCAGCGCGGTGGCGGAGTTGCTGCACGCGCGCGGTCTGCACGATGTGCGGCTGAAGATCATCGGTCTGCCGGACAAATTCGTGGAGCATGGCTCGGTGGCAATCCTACGCGAGCTGCACGGACTCTCCTCCGCCCACGTCAAGGAAGTGGTGCGCGAGCTGGTGCGCCCTGGCACCCACAGCCCGATCGCGGCGCACGGCGCCGGCACCGTCACCCCCAGCGGCGGCAAGGGTGGCGAATAGGGTCCTCACCCCATAGACATCAACCGAAGGGGAAGGCGGCGGCGCACCTCTCGCCGCCGTCTTTCCAGACCCATCGCTGACGGCGCGGTGTCATCTCGCTTCCCTCGAAAATCACCCGCGGTCCCCAATCACCCCGCGCGCCAGCGCGGATTCCCCGCGTCCTTCAGGGCGCCTCCTGGCTGTGCCACCACGCCCGCCCCTGGCTGAGACGCTCGCCCCGCGTGCCCATTCCCCACGACGCACCCGACGCTCAGAATGAGACGCGGAACTTCAATTCCGCATGCTCCCCCAACCACTGCCCACGCCCGTGGGCGTGCCGCCATTTTCACTCGTCTCACTGGCAGTTCGCCGCCATAGGACTTACGCGCGGAACTTCCATTCCGCCTACGCCCTCAACGATCCGTCCGCGGGTGATGGCATGCCCACCCGCACCAACGTCTCGGGATACCTCATTCCACCCGCTCGCTCTTCGGTTGTTGGCCTAGGGCCGCATGGTTACGCGACACGCCCGCCAGCCCCGCTATTTTTCAGCGCTCGCGCCGCGCCCACAGCTGGAAGACCCGCGGCCCCAGCGATGAGGCTGTGAGGATCAGCCGTGAACGCCGCCAATTGCGCCCGAGCGGTGGCAAGCTCGGTCTCGGTGGCGAGGCCTTCGGCGAGGATCGCATCCGCGGTCGCCTCGAGCGTCGACAGCGCGAGCGCCTTGCCGTCGTCGGCGATGTGGAGCGGAGTGACGAGGCCGACGTCCGGATCGGCGATTCCAGCATCCCGAAAATAGGCGTAGAGCTTGCGGCCGGTCGCGTGGTCACCGCCCCAGCGCGCGAGGACCTCGCTATAGGTGCGCAGAAAGAAGGCGAATCCATCGTTGGCGGGATGGCAGCACCAGCCGTCGAAATCCGCGTCTTCGACAACGATCACCCCGCCGGGACGCACCGCCGCCCACATCCGGCGCAACAGCGCCACGGGCTGGCTGAGGTGCTGGAGCAGAAACCGGCAGAAGACGACATCGTAGGCCACGGGCTCGTCCCACGTGTTGACGTTCAGCGCCCGGAACTCGACATTCGTGATGCCTCGATCGACCGCCACGTCGCGCGCGAGGGCCAGCTTGACCTCGTCCATGTCGACGCCGGTGACCACGCCGTCGGGCGCGATGAGCCTGGCGATCTCAAAGGTAATCTCGCCGCCCCCGCGGCCCAGGTCAAAGCGGCGCATGCCCGCGCCCACCCCAGCGCGCGCCAACAGCGCGCGTCTCGGGCCAGCGGTCGCGCGCGAGCAGTCGCAGGCGGTCGTACCCAGCCTGGCCGCCCCTGATCACATAGCGTTCCATGCGCCCATGGTAGGTCGCACGACCGCCCCGTGCCAATGTCAACCAAACGCAAACGCACAACACCTGTTGGGCTAGGGCATCCGGACCCTTGGTCCCACGATGCGCGGTGAGTGGGCCGCACGGCGTATACTGTGGTCAGAGCCGGACGCGCGACGCGGCGGAGTTCGGCTGGGGGAGTGTGCCCCTGAGGAGGCGGTTGGCGATGCGGATCGATCTGCTGGGCGTGCCGATGGACCTTGGCGCGGGCCGGCGTGGTGTGGATATGGGGCCGAGCGCCATCCGGTACTCGGGCCTGGGCGAGAAGTTGCGCGCGTTGGGCCACGAGGTCGGCCATCTGGATGCCATCCCGGTGCCCGAGGCCGAGGCGCGCGATCCGGGCGATCCGCGGCTGAAGTACCTGGAACCGATCGTCCACGTGGCCGCGGAAACGGCCGACCATGTCGCGCGCGCCCGGGCAGCGGGGCGCTTACCGGTCATCCTGGGCGGCGACCACAGCATCGCCCTCGGCTCGGTGAGCGGGGCGGCCCGGGGGACGGGTGAGGTCGGCGTCGTCTGGTTCGATGCCCACGCCGACTTCAACACCGAGGAGACCAGCCCCAGCGGGAACATCCACGGGATGATCCTGGCGGCGCTGGCCGGGTACGGCGATCCGCGGCTGGTAAACGCCGCGGGCAAGGGCCCGCATGTGGACCCGCGGCATGTGGCCATTGTGGGCGCGCGCGATCTCGACGCTGGCGAGAAGGAGCTGCTGCGCGCCGCCGGTGTCCGCGTGTTCACGATGACCGAGATCGACACACGCGGCATGGCGGACGTGACACGCGACGCGCTGGCGCTGGTGACCGCTGGAGATCGCCGGCTGCATGTGAGCTTTGACATGGACGTGGTGGATCCGCGAGAAGCGCCCGGCGTTGGCACACCGGTCCATGGAGGCATGACCTACCGTGAAGCCCATTTGGCGATGGAGTTGGTGGCGCGGAACGGGCAGCTGGGATCGCTCGATATCGTGGAAGTCAATCCGATCCTCGATCGGGAGAACCGGACGGCCATCCTTGCCGCCGAGCTCGTCCTGTCGGCGGTGGGCAAGACAATCTACTGAGTCCGCTGGGTCCGCGCGGGTGTAGGCGCGGTGTGTGCGAATAGGGATCTGGTAGGGATCCGGCGAGACGCTGGCGCGGCGGCTGGGCCGTATCTCGGCGCGTACTGTGAAACGGAGGATGGCACGGTGGGACCTTGTTCGCGGTCCCCAGCGGCCCCGATCCGCGGCGAAGAAACGCGAAACGCCCGAGCCAGCGTCGTCAATCCGGCATGCGCCCCGCACATCCCCCTTGACAGGCTGAGCCAGAGGGACATAATGAGTGACAATGGGGGATACTGGGGGGTGCTGGCGGCCGAACGATTCGCTCCTTCCCTGGCAAGGCAACCGTGCGACGCGTGGGGCGGCCATGGCGAACATGGTGGCCAAAGCAAGCATGGCGGATGAGTCTGGGCGGTCCCTCGATGGCGAGGTGATGAGCGAAAGCGCGCGTTTGGCGGCGCGCCTGTGGCAACGGCCCGATAGCTCCGGCGACGGCGCCGGGGGGGCTATTCTGAGGAGGCGATGCGCGTGTCTGACACCGGTGCACTCTCGCGGAGACACGACATGGTGGTCTTTCTGAACGGGAAGTACGTGCCGGCCGACCAGGCGCGCGTGGGCATTATGACCCATGCGCTGGCCTATGGCACGGGTGTGTTCGAGGGGATCCGCGGGTATTGGAACGAGCAGCGGGAAGACGTGTTCATCTTCCGAGCACGCGAGCACTTTGAACGCCTGCATCGCTCCTGTCGCATCATGCAGATCGACCTGCCTTTCACGGTGGATGAGCTGGTGGAGGCCGCGGCCGAGCTGGTCCGGCGCAATGGTCAGCGCGAGAACATCTACATCCGCCCCTTCGCCTACAAGTCGGACGAAATCATCGGCGTGAAGCTGCACGGCCTGCGCGATCACTTCGCGATGTATAGCTGGCCGCAGGGCGACTACGTAGGCACAGACGGTCTGCGCTGCGGCGTCTCTTCGTGGCGCCGGGTGGACGACAACATGATTCCCGCGCGCGCCAAGGTCGCCGGGGCATATGTGAACAGCGCGCTTGCCAAGACCGAGGCCCAACAAAATGGCTTCGACGAGGCGATCATGCTCACCAGCGAGGGGCATGTCAGCGAGGGCAGCGCCGAGAACCTCTTCATGGTGATCAACGGCGAGCTGATCACGCCGCCGACGTCCGAGAACATTCTGCCGGGCATCACGCGCGACACCGTGATCCACTTGGCGCACCGCGAGCTCGGCCGCATCACGCGCGAGCGCGTGATCGACCGGACGGAGCTCTATGGCGCCGACGAGATCTTCCTGACTGGCACGGGGGCGCAGATCGCACCCGTGGTGGCGGTGGATCATCGTCCAGTGGGCAAGGTGAAGATCACGCCGGATAGCACGGAGAAATTTGGGCCAACGGTCAGAGGAGAGATCGGGCCGATCTCTCGCGAGATCCAGCACATCTACAACGAGGTGGTTCGGGGTATGCGCCCGGAGTACAGCTCGTGGTGCCTGGGCGCGCATAGCTCGGCGAAGCGACCCGCGACGGTTAGCGCGCGCCACACGACCAACGGCCAGGCAAGCAACGGCCACGCCGAGTCCAATGGGGCGAATGGGACCAACGGCCACAAGAGCAATGGTCACACGCCAGCCCGGGGCCGCGGCGGGGCCGAGAAGGCCACGCCAGGGGTATAGGGGTCCATTCCCCCGCCCACATACGCGTCTACCGAAGGGGCAGGGGGCGACGCGCCTCGCGTCGCCCCCTGCCTTTGTCGGTTTACCACGCACTCGCTTCTCCCGAAAATCGCCCCAGGGCCGCGCCGTCGCTGGCCCGTCGCCCCCTGTGCCCGCGGCTCAGGATTAGGCGCGGAACTTCAATTCCGCATGCTGCCCCAACCACCCCGCTCGTCGGCGCGGATTCCCCGCGTCCTTCAGGGCGCCTCCTCGCCATACCACCGCGCCCGCCCTCGGCTGGGACGCTCGCCCAGGCGTCGGTGCTCACTTCACCGCTCACGTCACCGCTTGCCGCCGGTCTCCGGTTGATGCCTATGTCCCGGACATCTCCGTCAGCGGAATGCGCTTCACAACCCCATCCTCTCCGCCGTCATCGAGTGGGAGCGTCTCGGCGGTGAGGGGCCATGGCACTCTGGTTACGAGGTAGGCCGCGCGCGGCCTCGCCCACAACGCCGTCGCGCGGGGCGATGAGGCGGATGGCCAGCGCCATGAGCGCGTCCTCATCCGTGGGTGAAGGCGGCCCTGGCTCAATGTGTCCAATTGGCTCGGATGAGTTCGTGGTGTCGTCCATGCGGTTCCTCCTATCCAATCCAAATTGTGGTGAGTCCAGATTGCGATGAGTGACCAGCGTTGCGCCCACACGCGGCGATGCGTCACTCGCGCCAGGCCAGCAGCACATCGAGGGCCACGCCTTCGTGGAAGACGCCGTCGGGCGCGGCCAGCGTCTCCCGCTGGGGGCCTAGACCCACCACCTCGGCCATGTGCGGCGCCAGCGGGAGGGCGAGCAGCCCCGTGCCGCGGCCGAGATCCAGCAGGCGCGTGGTGCCGTCCAGGTGGAACCGCGCCGCCAGGAGCGCGATGAGCGCCTCTGGGTAGGGTCGGCGGTAGCGGGCGTAGTACCGCGCGGTGCCCTGGAAGAGCTTGGCGGGGTCGGGGGCGGGCATGGCGCGCGACTCCCTCCAGGCTGGTGTTGGTGCGGCGGCACATCCGCGGCGCTACAATCTCACCGGCGGCACACGCGCCAGCATATCACTGTCCACGGGAATGCGCACCGAGGAAGGGCCGACCCTGACATGACCGACACGACCGATACGACGACCCCTGACGACGCGACCCACGAACCCACGCGGACGCGTACGTTCACCTGGGAGGACCCGCTGCCGGCCGCGGAGGCCGGCCGGCGTATGAGCGGGCTGGAGCACCTGCGCCGCCTAGTGGATGGTACCCTGCCTCCCCCACCGATCATGGAGCTACTGGGTGGGCGCCTGATCGAGGCGAATGAAGGGCGGGTGGTATTCGCGGCGTGGCCGGCCGAGTATCACTACAACCCCATCGGGGTGGTGCATGGCGGGCTAGCGGCTACACTGCTGGACTCGGCGATGGGCTGCGCCGTCCACTCGACGTTGCCGGCTGGCGTGGGCTACACCACCCTGGAAATCAAGGTGAACTACATCCGCGCGATCATCATGACGACGGGCGAGCTGCGCGCCGAGGGGAGCGTCCTGCACGCTGGGAGCCGGACGGCGACGGCCGAGGGGCGGCTGACGGACGCGGCGGGCACGCTCTACGCCCACGGCACCACCACGTGCCTCATCCTGCGGCCATAGGTCCGTCCAACAACCGCGGCACGCGTACGGCGCGCGCGTGGGCGGCGAACGCGGCGGCGGCGGGCGCGAGGTCGTGCCCAGGCCAGCGCGCCAGAGCCACTTCATAGGGTCCGAGATCGAAGTCCTCGACGCGGATGGCGGCCAACTGCCCGCGCGCCAGCTCCTCCCAGACGGCCAGGCGCGGTAGTACGGTGAGGCCGGCCCCGGCACCCACGAGGTGGGTGAGCACCTCGCCGGCGGTGGCCTCCAGCGCGATGGCGGACTCGGGATCGGGCAGCAGGCGCTCCAACGCCTGGTGAGTGGGACCGGCGAGGGTCGCGAGGAAGGTCTGACCAACGAGGTCGGCGCGGTGGCAGCTCCCCCGGCGCGCCAGCGGATGATTCGGCGCGGCCAGCAGCAGCATTTCGTCCGCATAGGTCCAGAGGATCTCGGCGCGCGGGTGCATCTGGGGGTGGGAGCCGAGAGCGAGTTGGATGGTACCATCGAGCAGCGCCTCCATGAGGACAGGCGTCGAGGCGCTGCGCAGATGGATGGCGACGCCCGCGTGCTCGCGCCAGAACTCGCCGATGAGTCGGGGCGCGAGATACTGGCTGCAGCTGGGGTTGGCGCCCAGCGCCAGCCGGCCGAGGCCGCCGGTCCGCGCGCGCTGAGCGGCCTCGGCGCCCTCAGCGCGCAGGGCGAGCGTGCGCTCGGCGTAGGGCAGCAGGGCGCGGCCAGCCTCGGTGAGGTCCACCACGTGGCCATGGCGGACGAAGAGCGGTCCATGTAGCTCGCCCTCGAGACCGGCGATGCGCTCGCTCATGGTGGGCTGGGCCAGGCCGAGCACAACCCCGGCGCGGCTGAAGCTCCGCGCGCGGGCGACCTGAACGAACGCCTCCAACTGATCGAAGGTCATGGTTGGGCGAGACCTCGCATGAGTGGCGACACAAACAGGGGCGCCGGAAACGCGAGCGACGAGCTGATGGTATCACGTAGGGCACGGTTCCCTTTGGAGGAGGACAACGTCATGATGACTAATCGTATGCGCACGATGGTCCAGACGATCGAGCAGCTTCCCGCTGAGACACAGGACGAGCTTGCGGAACACATCGCCACCACGCTGGACGAAGCGAAATGGCAGACACTCCTGCGCGACCCTGAGCGCCTGGAACGCCTGCGTGCTCTTGCCGACGAGGCGGTGCTCGACGATGTGAAACCGTTTCCCTACCCCAACGATCCAGGGCCTGGCGAGTGAAATCCACGACCGCCGCGCGCTTCTGGAAGGTGGAACCCGGCGAATGGTTAGGCAGAGCGATGGCACAGTGTATGCCCGGATCGCGGGGCATCGGGCCACACCGGCTGGCCCTCTCCGCGAGAAGGGAACCCTTCACATGCAGCAGGCTATTCGTGACGCGGGCCGTATCACGGCCCTGGGGATCGGGATCATCGGCGCGATCGACGCGATCATCATCAACACGATCGTCGCCGGGTTCCACGAGATGCAGCGCCTGATGGGCGGCACCGTGGACTCGCACGGCTGGCTCGGCCTGGGCTTCGCCATCCTCGGGCTGATCGGCGGCGCCATGGCCTGGTGGCGCCCGACGTGGGCCGCCGCCGTGCTGGCCGTCTCCGGCATCGGGTTCGCCGTCGCGGTGCACTGGTGGGCGTTGCTGGCCACGCCGCAATTGCTGGCCGCCGCCATGCTGGCCCTCTCGGACCGCTCACCCCAGGCCCAGCGCTCAGAGCTCCCGACGCCGGCCTGACCGCACCGTGAACGGACCATCCCGTGAACGGACCACGCCGCTGATCTCGTTGGCTTGGCTGACGTTGAGCCCGCGCGC